>JBARBX010000736.1:0-6511 GCA_049793535.1 Steroidobacteraceae bacterium
GGGCAGGCCGATCGACCTATTGCCCCAGGAATTTCGCCTGCTGGAGTATTTCGTGCGCAATGCGGATCGCGTACTCACGCGGCGGATGCTGCTGGAGAATGTCTGGGGCATCCACTTCGATCCGCAAACCAGCGTCGTCGAAAGCCACATCAGCCGACTGCGCGCGAAAATCAATCATGGCTTCGACTTCGACGTGATTCAGACCTTGCGCGGCAATGGATACAAGTTCCTTGCGCCAAACTAGAGTCTTCAAGACCGAGAGTTTCCGGTCGGCGGCGCTGTTCGCGACGCTGTTCCTGGTGCTTTCCTTGGCGCTGCTCGGCGCCGTGTACTGGATCGTGGACGACACTGAGACCGCGGCGCTGATCGGCGCGATCGATGCGGACATCAAGACCATCAGAAACGGCTATCGCGACAAGGGGCTGTCCGAGGCCATCGAAGTCGTGCACCAGCGGCTGGGCTCGGGGGAGTATTCGGGCGCCGATCTGCCCGGCGGGTACATTTTGATACAGGAGGGCGCCAACGGCGCTCTCGTGGGGAATTTGCCGCCTCTCAACCGGCAGTTGGGCCTGTTCAGCTTTCCTGCGCCGGGAAATCATCAGCCCGGGGCCAAGACGGTGCTGGGCCGCGGCGTGCTCATCGCGGACGGCGTCTATCTGTTCGTCGGCCGCGACACCAGCCAGATCGCCGCCACTCGCGCGCGGATCCTCAAGGCATTCGGCTGGATCGAGGGTGTTTCGATCGTCCTCGCCGGACTTGGGGGAATCTTCTTCAGCGTGCAGTTCATGCGGCGCATCGACGCCATTGCGCGGACCTGCCAATCGATCGTCGCGGGAAAATTCAATCACCGCATTCCGCTGCGCGGCAGCGGCGATGAACTGGACAGCCTATCCCTCGCCATCAACAACATGCTCGATCGAATTGCCACTCTGCTCGACAACATTCGGCAGGTCTCGAGCGACGTGGCGCACGATTTGCGCACACCGTTGACCCATCTGCGCAATCGTCTGGAGGAGGCGCGCCAGAAATCGGTCACCGCCGAAGATTACGCCGCGGTGGTGACCCAGGCGCTCGGCGACACCGATCACCTGCTCGCCATCTTCGCCGCCCTGCTGCGTATCTCGCAGATCGAGTCAGGGTCGCGTCTGGCCGCCTTCTCAGAGTTGTCTTTGAGCGAGCTGTTGGAGAGAATCCACGAAATGTACCGTCCGGTGGCGGAGGATCAGCATCAATCGCTGCTTCAGGACATACAAAAGAACGTGCGGATTCGCGGCGACGGTGAACTGCTGACGCAGATGTTCAGCAATTTGATCGAGAACAGCATTCGCCACACGCCCTCGGGAACCCGGATCCTGATCCGGTTGGCGGCGGCCGGAAACACCGCCACCGCCTGCGTCGAGGACGGCGGCCCGGGTATTCCGCAGCAGGAGCACGACAAGGTCTTTCGCCGCTTCTATCGGCTCACCAGCAGCCGATCGACGCCCGGCAACGGGCTCGGGCTGGCGTTGGTCGCCGCGATCGCCGGCCTGCACAATGCGAAAATCGAGCTCTCCGACAGTCACCCGGGCCTGCGCGTCCAGGTGTCGTTCGAGTGTTTGGCCTGATCCGCGGCCCCTCGAGTCCGCGCCTTACCGCCGAGTGCCCGTTGCGGGCCGCCCCAGTTCCTTCCCGTACGATTTGAGAATCGAGGACAGGAGCCCGGGAAAACGTTTCTCCAGTTCGGCGGACCGGACGCGGCTCGACAGATCCACACCGCGACGTTCGCTCACGATCAAACCCGCTTCGCGAAGTATGCGGTAGTGCTGCGAACAGGTGGATTTGGGCATCGCGAGCTTGAGCTTGAGGGTCGTCTCGGTGCAGTTCATGCCGCCCGGGGTCTTGAGCAGCTTGTCGACGATTCGCACGCGCACCGGATCGGAAAGCGCATGCAGGATGCCCCCGACCGTCACGTCGTCGATCTGCGGATGTATCAGAGCTCGCGTCACTTCCCTAGAATAACTCAAAGCTTGCATCCATTATAGTTCTATAGTTCAATATTGATGAACTAACGGAACATGGAAGCGGAATATGACGACACTGTTCGATCCCATCAGGCTCGGCGACCTCAAGCTTCCGAACCGCATCATCATGGCGCCGCTGACGCGCAGCCGCGCCGGCGCCAGCAGGATCGCCAATCCATTGATGGCCGAATACTACGCACAGCGCGCGTCCGCGGGACTCATCTTGTCGGAGGCCACGGTCGTATCGCCCATGGGCATCGGCTATGCCGGAACCCCGGGCATCTGGTCCTCGGAGCAGGTCGAAGGCTGGAAGCTGACCACGCGGGCGGTGCATCAGGCGGGCGGGCGGATCTTCCTGCAGCTCTGGCATGTGGGCCGAATATCCGACCCGAGTTTCTTGAACGGCGCACTGCCGCTGGCGCCGAGCGCGGTCGGCGCCAAGGGCAACGTCAGCCTGGTGCGCCCGCCGACGCCTTTCGTGACGCCCCGGGCGCTTGCCCGCCGGGAGATTCCGGACATCGTCGAGGAGTTTAGAAAGGGGGCGGAGAACGCGCAGCTCGCCGGCTTCGACGGCGTCGAATTGCACGGTGCCAACGGCTACTTGCTGGACCAATTTCTTCAGGACAGCACCAATCTGCGCACCGACGACTACGGCGGTCCCATCGAGAACCGCGCGCGCCTGATGTTGGAAGCGGTGGATGCGGCAATCTCCGTTTGGGGCGCAGGCCGGGTCGGGGTGCATCTCGCGCCCCGCGCCGATGCGCATTCCATGGGCGACGCGGATTTGCAGAGCACCTTCGACTACGTCGCCCGCCGCCTCGGCGAGCGCAAAATCGCCTTCATCTGCGCGCGCGAATACGCGGGCCCGGACAGCCTGGGGCCGCGGCTCAAGGCGGCATTCGGCGGCGCCTACATCGCGAACGAGAAGTTCAGCTACGAATCCGCAGAGCAGACGGTCGAGGCCGGCCACGCCGATGCAGTGGCATTCGGCAAGCTCTTCATCGCCAATCCGGATCTTCCGCAGCGCTTCGCACTGCAGGCACCCCTCAATGAACCGAAGGTGCCGGAGTTCTATGCCGGCGGTGCGCACGGCTATACCGACTATCCCAGCCTTTCCCCTCAAAGTTCCGATTTGAACAGCAGCCAGGCGCGGGTGAACGCGCGCGCCTCCTCGGGCGCGTAGACTCGCTGCAGCTCGAAGCGATTGTGAATGGCCGGCGGCGGATAAATCAAGGTATTGCCGCGGATCGCGGGCTCGAGCAGCGGCACCGCCGCGGCATTGGCGGTGGCGAATCCGATGAACCGGGTGACCGACGCGGAGATCTCGGGGCGCATGACGAAGTTGATGAAGGCCTGAGCCGCGACCGGGTTGGGCGAGTCCGCCGGAATGACCATGTTGTCGATGTAGAAGGGCACCATTTCCCGCGTGAACGAATAGCCGATCTTCACCGTGCCCTGGGACTCGTTCACCATCCGCCGCGCGACCATGGCGTCGCCGGAATAGCCGATGGCCAGACACAGCTCGCCTTCCGCCAGTTCCTGGTAGTAGCCGGAGGTGGAAATTCGGCGCAAGTAAGGTTTGACTTCCTCGAGCTTCGACATCACGGCGTCGAGGTCAGCCTTGTTCGCCGACAGAGCCGGCTGCTTGAGATACCGCGACACCATGGGCAGCACGTCGCCCCAGGAATCCAGCATGCCGATCCCGCAACCGGCGAACTTGGCGGCGATGTCCTTCTTGAGAACCATGTCGAGGCTGTCGAGGGGCGCATTCGGCATGATGGCCTTGATCTTCTCGCTGTTGTACAGGAGCCCGGTGGTTCCCCACATCCACGGCACGGCGTATTGATTGCCCGGATCGACGGATTTCAATAGCTGCATAATCTGCGGATCGGCGTTGCGCGCATTGGGGATGCTCGCCAGGTCGAGCTTCTTCCAGAATCCCTTCGGAATCTCGCGCGCGAGCTCCGGCGCGGCGTTCATGGTGACGATGTCATAGCCCGAGTGGCCGACGGACAGGATGGTCTCGGCCGTGGCCGGAGAGTCGAGCACCGAGTAGTTCACGTGGATTCCGGTCTCGGCCTGGAATTTCGCGATCAGCGCGGGCGGAAAGTACTCAGCCCAGGCATAGACGTTCAGCACCTTCGCGCGATCGGCGGCGGCGGCGCCACTCATCGCGAGCCAGAGGGCGAGACCGAGTACCGCGGCTTCGGTGGCTTTGGGTGATGAGGTTATGCGCACCGCCGTAGAATACGATTTAGTGCGGAACGCCGTCGCAATTTGCAATTTTGTATCAAACTTTTGCACCCCGGGTTAGTCTGTATCGGTTTACGCGTCGTGACATAGGGAGACGACGGATGGCTTCACGTTTCTTTACAATCGGCACCCTGGCAGTGCTTACGACGATGGCGGCTGTCGCGGCCGTCTCCGCACTGCGACACCCACACCTTAGGCCGAGCATAGTCCCGGGCACTGCGCGCCTACACGTGTTCGGCGTCCGCAGCGCGCAGCAGCGTCAGAGTGCCGCCGCCGCCAAGTTCGACGGCCCGCTCGCCGATCTGTCCCGTCACGCGGCGCTGGCGCGCCCGGATCACGCGGTTGAGGACTTGCGCTCGCTGGCCCCCGCCGTGCGGTTCAAACAGTCGGCCGCCGATGCGGCGCCCCTGGTGCTCATTGACGCGGTAACCCGCGGCGATCCGCAGCAGTTGAAATCGGCGCTGGTAGCCCTCGGCTTACAGCATCCTTCCGTGTATTCGAATGACGTCGGCGGCTGGTTGCCGGTCGCTCAACTCGACGCCGCGACCGAACGTGCGGAGGTTAGTTCCATTCGCGCCGCCATGCCGCACACGCGCACGGGAGCGGTGACCTCGCAGGGTGATTTCGTCCAGAATAGCGCCACGGTGCGTTCGGACAATTCGCTCACCGGCGCCGGCGTCACCGTGGGCGTGCTCTCCGACAGCTTCGACTGCTATGCCGTGTATGCGGCCAACAACGTGCCGGCGGGCGGCGCAGCGGGCTATGCCAACAATGGGTTTCTCGCCACGTATGCCACGGACTTATCGACGGGCGATCTGCCGGCGAACGTGAACGTGCTCGAGGAGGCGGAGGCCGGCAACGGCGGCTGCATGAACTACGGTGCCCCGACCCAGCTACCCTTCGGCGATGAAGGCCGGGCGATGCTGCAGATCGTGTACGACGTCGCGCCGGGTGCCAGCCTCGCCTTCTACACCGCGGAGAACAGCGAGGCCGATTTCGCCAACGGCATCGGCAAGCTGGCCGCGTCCGTTGCCTCGGGCGGCGCCGGCGCCAAGGTCATTGCCGACGATGTAGGGTATTTCGATGAGCCCTTCTTTCAAGACGGCATCGTCGCGCAGGCCATCGATGCCGTGGAAGCCCAGGGGGTGGCATATTTTTCCGCCGCGGGCAACGACGGCACTCTGGCGTACGACAACCTCACCCCGAGTTTCAACACCACGTCGACCTCAGCCCCCAATTCGGGCGAGAAGCTGCTGAACATCGATGCGACCGGCGCAACCACTGTGACATCTCTGCCGGTGACCATTGCTGCATTGGTGCCGGGAGAATTCGTTGCCATCGTCGTGGAGTGGGATCAGCCCTATGTGACCGGGGCAGCCAACAGCGGCGGGGCGACCAGTCAAATCGACTTATGCATCACCGGTGCTTCGGGCACCGATGAGATCGAACAGTACAGTGGCGCCTTGGCGAGTTGCTCGGGCCCGAATGCGACGGGCACGGATTCCTACCAGGTCATGATCGTCGCCAATCCCGCGAACGCCAGCGGCAATACCGCGGCCGAGACACTGAACCTACAGGTCGGACTGGCCGGCGGCACTGCTCCCGGACGCATCAAAGTGGCGGTGGAAGACGATGGTGCGGGTAGCACCATCAATGCATTCCAGACCAACAGCGCAACTCTTCAAGGACACCCCGGTGCAACGGGGGCCGCGGCCGTGGGCGCCGCGTTCTACTTCCAAACGCCGGCCTGCGCCACGACGCCGGCAACGCTCGAGACATATTCGTCAGAAGGCGGCGCGCCCATATTGTTCGATGTAACCGGCACCCGGCTCGCGACGCCGGTCGTTCGTCAAAAGCCGGACTTCGTCGGACCTGACGGGGTCAACGACACATTCTTAGGTTTCACGCTGGCTTCGCAGGGCATCACGGGATCGAACGGCTTGCTCACGACCAGCATCGCGGCCTGCCAGAATCATCCCACCTATCCCAATTTCTTCGGCACGTCGGCCGCGACGCCGCACGCCGCGAGTATCGCGGCGTTGATGCTGCAGGCCAATCCGGCGGTTACCCCGATGCAGATTTATCAGGCGCTGCGCGACAGTGCCCTGCCGATGGGCGCGTCGCCAAACTTTAATTCAGGCTATGGGTTCATACAGGCCGATGCTGCGTTCGCGCTCATTCCGCAGGTGGTGCCGGCGGCACCTACCTTGACGCTGTCTTCTAGTTCCATCGTCATCGGCAGCGCGGCCACGCTGACC
>JBARBX010000737.1:0-5503 GCA_049793535.1 Steroidobacteraceae bacterium
GTGCCACAGCGGGAAGCCCGCGACCGCGGGCAGCGCCACCCAGGTCAAGGCCACCAGCATCAGGCCGTCGCGAGTCTTGAGCTCGCGCTTGAAGCGGCGGGTGGCGAGCCACAGCACGGCGCCGAGCACGAAGGTCGCGAGCGCGGAAATTACGAAGGATGAGAGCGCGGGGTCGAGCGCCCACACCGCCAGGATCAAGGGCGCGAGCATGGTCGCGGCGAACACCATCATGACGAGGGAGAAGACGTGGGCAACCGGCAGTAAAATGTCTTTCACAAGAAGGAGGCGGAGCCTTGAAACAGTTTTTCGACGGCTTCGATGTGCCGCCGATCCGTCAGGAACAGGATCAAGTGATCGTCGGGCTGCACGGTGGTGTCGTGGTGCGCGATGATGACGTCCTCGCCGCGGACCACGGCCCCCAACGTGGTTCCTTCGGGCAGGGCAATATCTTCGATGCGGCGCCCGATCACCTTCGAGCTGTCGGCGTCGCCGTGCACCACCACCTCGAGCGCCTCGGCCGCGCCGCGCCGCAGCGAGTGCACGCGCACCACGTCGCCGCGCCGCACGTGCGCCAGCAGCGAGCCGATGGTGACGGTCTGCGGCGAGATGGCGACATCGATGGAGCCGCTTTCAATCAGTTCCGCATAGGAGGGCTTGTTGATCAAGGCCATGACCTTGTGAGCGCCCAGGCGCTTGGCGAGCATGGCCGAGAGAATATTCGCCTCCTCTGAGTTGGTCAGCGCGGCAAAGACATCGGCGCTGTCGATATTCTCCTCGAGCAGCAATTCCTCGTCCGCCGCGTCTCCATGCAGCACCGTGGTGCTCTTCAGTTGCTCGGAGACCTTTCTCGCGCGCTTGTGGTCGCGCTCGATGAGCTTGACCTGATTCTTGTCTTCCAATACCCCCGCGAGGCGGACGCCGATATTGCCGCCGCCCGCAATGACCACCCGGCGGGCGGGCGCTTCTTCGCGGCGCATCTCTTTCATGACCACACGGATGTCCTTGCGTGCCGCGAGGAAGAACACCTCGTCGCCGTCCGCAATGACGGTGTCGCCCTCGGGCTTGATGCTCTTGCCGGCCCGGTAAATGGCGGCGACCCGGGCGTCTGCGCTGGGAATGTGCTCGCGCAGGGCGCGGAGTTCCTGACCGACCAAGGGGCCGCCCTGCAGCGCACGGATGCCCACCAGGCGCACCCGCCCATCGGCGAAATCCAGCACTTGCAGCGCGCCGGGGTAGCGAATCAGGCGTGCGACGTACTCGGTGACGAGCTGCTCGGGGCTGATCCACACATCCACGGCCACGGCATTCTCGCCGAACAGCCGGTCCCGCTCGGTAAAATCGGCGGAACGCACGCGCGCGATCTTTTTGGGCGTGCGGTACAGCGTCCATGCGATCTGGCAGGCCAGCATGTTGACTTCGTCGCTGTTGGTCAGCGCGACCAGAATGTCGGTGGAGGCGATACCCGCCGCCTCGAGAATGCGCGGGCTCGCCGCATTGCCGTTCACCGTGCGTATGTCGAGACGATCTTGCAGATCCCGCAGGATGTCTTCGTTGATGTCGATGACGGTCACATCGTTCGCTTCCTCGCGAGAGAGGTGATACGCCGCCGTGCGGCCGACTTGCCCTGCGCCCAATATGATGATTTTCACGGCCTAAGATTACTCTACACGGACAAGGTTGGCGTAAGACAGCATCAGCCACTTGGTGCCCTGTCGCTCGAAATTGACCTGGATCCGAGCGTGCGGCCCGTTGCCCTCGAAATTGAGCACCACCCCGTCGCCGAACTTGGAATGCCGGACCCGGCTGCCCATGCGCATGGCCGGACTCGGCGACTCTTCGAGGGAGGCGCTGCGCTTGACGAACACCGGCCGGGACACTTGCAGGCGTGGCCGGATCTCCTCGACCAGATCGGCCGGCAATTCGCTGATGAAGCGGGAAGGCTGGCCATAGGTATCCACGCCATACAGCCGGCGCTGTTCGGCATAGGTGATATAAAGCTGGCGCATGGCCCGCGTCATGCCGACGTAGCACAAGCGGCGCTCCTCCTCGAGACCTGCCAAGTCGGCAACCGAGCGCTGATGCGGAAACAGGCCGTCTTCCATCCCCGCCAGAAACACCACGGGGAATTCCAGGCCCTTGGCTGAATGCAGAGTCATCATCTGCACGCAATCATCGTAGGGGTCCGCCTGGCCCTCCCCGGACTCCAAAACCGCGTGCGCCAGAAAGGACTCGAGCGGCGACAGTTCGGCTTCGGCCTCCGTTTCCGGCGAGAAACCCCGTGCCGCGCTGACCAGCTCCAGCAGGTTCTCGACCCGCCCCTCTCCCCGCTCGCCCTTCTCCTTCTTGAAGTGCTCGATGAGCCCGCTCATCTGAATCACGTGGTCGACCTGTTCATGCAGTTCCATGCCTGCGACTTCCCCGGCCAGTTTGTCGAGCAGGGCCATGAAGGCCTGCAGCGCCAAGGCCGCTCGCTGCGGCAGCACGTTCTGCACGCAGTGGAGCGCGCCGTTCCACAGAGAGGTCGCGTGGCCGCGTGCTTGGTCGCGGACGGTGTCCATGGTCTTCGCGCCGATGCCGCGCACCGGCGTGTTCACCACCCGCTCGAAGGAAGTGTCGTCCGCGCGGCTGGCGATGAGCCTCAAGTAGGCGAGCGCATCCTTGATTTCCGCGCGCTCGAAGAAGCGCAGCCCACCGTATACGCGGTACGGCATGCGCGCGTTCAAGAATGCCTCCTCAAAAACCCGGGATTGGGCATTCGAGCGGTACAGCACCGCGACTTCGCGGCGGGCGCCGCCGCGAGACACCCACTCGCGAATCCGGTTGACCACGAAGTCGGCCTCGTCGCGCTCGTTGAACGCCGCGTACAGCTTGACGCGCTCGCCGTCCTCGCCGCTGGTCCACAAGGTTTTGCCGAGCCGCCCGGCATTGTTCGAGATCAGCGCATTCGCCGCCTTCAGAATCGTGCCGGTGGAACGATAATTCTGCTCCAGCTTGTACAGCACCGCCTGCGGGAAATCGCGCCGAAACTGCTGCAGATTCTCTACCCGCGCGCCGCGCCAGCGGTATATGGACTGATCGTCGTCACCCACCACGAAGGGCAGGCCGCCGGATCCGGCGAGCAGCATCAGCCATTTGTACTGAATCGCGTTGGTGTCCTGGAACTCATCCACCAACACGTGGCGAAAGCGTGCGCGATAGTGCTGCAGCAGCGGCGCATTGTCGCGCCACAATTCATAGGCGCGCAGCAGGAGCTCGGCGAAATCCACGACGCCGGCGCGCTGACACGCCTCCTCGTAGGCCTGGTAGATCTTGATCAATTGGCGGCGCGTCGGATCGCCGTCGTCCTTGATGTGCTTCGCGCGATGGCCCTCGTCCTTCTGCGCATTGATGAACCACAGGATCTCGCGCGGTATCCAGCGGGTCTCATCCAGATCGAGCGCCTTCAAAACCTTGCGCAGCACCCGCGCCTGATCCTCGGAATCGAGAATCTGAAAGCTTTGCGGCAGGCCTGCTTCGCGCCAATGGATGCGCAGCAACCGATGGGCCAGGCCATGAAATGTTCCCAGCCACATGGCCCCGCTCGGCAAACCCAGCAAGGTCTCGACACGGCTGCGCATTTCCGCGGCGGCCTTGTTGGTGAAGGTGACGGCGAGGATGCTGTTGGGAGAGGCGCCCTCGACTTGGATCAACCAGGCGACCCGATGCACCAGCACCCGAGTCTTGCCGCTGCCGGCGCCGGCCAACACCAGGGCCGCGCCCAAGGGCGAGGCCACAGCCTGCCGTTGATCGTCGTTGAGCCCGTCGAGGAGATGTGAAACGTCCATGGGGCGCGGATTGTACTAAAGCAGGACGGGCGCGTAGCGGATCTCTCCGCCCCGGGCTGTCAAGCGCTCGGCGGGCGCGTTTCCTCGGCAAACTCGATCAGGCCCAGCGCCAGGGAGAGCACCACCGGTCCGGCAATGACGCCGATGGCGCCAAACGCCGGAATCCCGCCGAGCACGCCGATGAACACGGCCAGCGCCGAAATCCTCGCCCGGCCCGAGATCAGCATGGGGCGCAAAACATTGTCCAGGCCGCCCAGCAGAAATCCCCAGGCGACCATGAATATGCCGAAACCCCAGCGGCCGTCGAAGAACAGCCAGATCGCCGCCGGCCCCCAGACAAACGCCGATCCGCCGACCGGCAGCATGGAGAGCAGGGCCGCCAGCACGCCGAATACCACAGGCGAGGCCAGACCGGCGATCTTGAATCCGATTCCAATCAATATTCCCTGCAACAGGGCCGTGAGGCTGGTTCCGATGACGATGGCACGCGTCACGCCGCTCAATTGCCGGAACAGCCGCTCCTTGCGCACTTCATCGAGGGGAATCAAGCGGCGCGCGCGGAGCATCATGGAATCGCCGTCGCGCAGGAAAAAAAACAGCAGAAACAACATGATCGCGAATGCGAACAGCGAGCCCAGCGCGCCCAGAAAGAAGCCGCCGCCGACGCTGGCCGCCCCTTTCAGTATCTCGCGCGTGCCCGAGACCAGCCACGACTGCACCTGCTCCGCGGAGATTCCCGCTTGCGCTTCCAGCCAGCCGTTGATTCGGGCGATCCAGGGAAATTGCTGTAGGTCCGACAGCGACTTGATATCGAGCCCCGCCGCGGATTTCTGTACTTTCTGCATCAGGACGGAAATCTGCGTCACGAATTCGACGGACAGGGCGCTCAAGGGCAGCAGAATGACGATGGGTGCAAGCAGCGTCAGCACGCCGGCCGGCAGCGCCCGGCCCGACAATCGACGCCGCAGCCGAAGGTTCAGCGGGTTGAGCAGGAACGCGAGGAATGCCGCCCAGACCATGGGCTTGATGAACGGCACGAAAATCAACAGCAGCGCGTATCCCAACACGGCCGCCACCACGAGCGCGAAAATACGCGGATAAAAGCTCGATGTCGGCATGCGCACATCCTAGCACTCGATGCCGCGAATCGCGCGAAACCCGTCCCCGGGCCGTCTCCTCAATATTCCGAGATACGCGTACCATGGGCCCAATGACCACCATTACCGTCAATAATCGATTGATCACAGTCGATGCCGAGCCGGATACCCCGTTGCTGTGGGCGCTACGCGATCACCTGGGGATGACGGGCACCAAATTCGGGTGCGGGATGGCCCTGTGCGGGGCTTGCACCGTGCACGTCGACGGCGCTGCGACGCGCTCCTGCGTGCTGCCCTTGAGCGCGGTGGCGGGCAAATCCATCACCACCATCGAAGGGCTTTCCGTCGACAGCAGCCACCCCGTGCAAAGAGCCTGGCTGGAGATCGACGTGCCGCAATGCGGATACTGTCAGTCGGGACAGATCATGTCCGCCGCCGCGCTGCTCAAGGCGAATCCAACGCCCAACGATGCCGATATCGACGCGGCGATGTCCGGCAACATATGCCGCTGCGGCACCTATCCCAGAATCCGCAAGGCCATTCACCGGGCCGCGGAATTGCTGCAAGCGAGCACCGCGAAGT
>JBARBX010000738.1:0-2406 GCA_049793535.1 Steroidobacteraceae bacterium
CCCAAGGATGCCGCGGAACTGGTGGCGGGATACCGGCTGCTCGAGACCCAAATCCTGGCCGCCATGCCCGGCCTGTTCGCGGCCGCTCCGCCCGTGGATTTCGAGGTCCGCGCGGCGGATCCCTTTACTCGGGCGACCACCCCCTTGACCTACCGGCCCGCCGCACCGGGCGGAGGGCCGGCGGTTCTGTACGTGAACGCGGCGCCGACTGGGGTGTGGCGGGCGGAGGTGGACAGCACCAGTTTCATGCAGGAGGCGATCCCGGGACGGCACTATCAATCCTCGCTGCAGCAGGCGCGGGCCGACTTACCCAAGTTTCGGCGGTTCGGCACCGATCCGGCCTTCGTCGACGGCTGGGCCCTGTATGCGGCGTCCCTGGGCGAAGAATTGGGCGTAACCCGCGAGGACGATGCGAGGCGAAGCGTGCTCCTCGGCCAGCTGAAGTGCGCGGCCGCATTGGTCGTCGACACGGGCCTGCATGCCATGAGTTGGACGCGCGAGCAAGCGGTCGGCTATCTTCGCGCACAGCTGGCCACGGATGCGGCCGACGCCAATCTCACGATCGACCGCTTGCTGGCTCTGCCGGGAGATGCATTGGCCTGTAAGATGGGTGAACTCAAGTTCCGGGCGCTGCGCAATCGGGCACAAACGGTTCTGGGCACGCGCTTCGACACGCTCGAGTTTCATTCCCAGATCCTCAAGGACGGGGCGATGCCCCTCGACATCCTCGAGGCGAAAATCAAACTGTGGATGGCAGCTAGACCGTGATGCAGCCCGTTCCTTACAACCGCCAGGCGGCAACATTCATCGAACAGCGCGAATCGCTCGGAGTCAAACTATCCAGTGCGCCAAATCTTAAGCATCGCTTTACTGTGCTTGACCGCCGGCGCGGCGGCGGCCGCGAGCCTTGCGCAGGAATCCGCGCAGCATGGCGACATCGACGTCACGGTGGCGCTGGACGCCGCCGAACAAAGCGGCACTGCCAATGCAATGGTCAAGATTCATGCGCGCCGCGAGGTGGTGTGGTCGCTGATCACGAGCTGCGCCGAGGCCCTGCGCCTCGTTCCGGGTCTGGTCGCCTGTGACCCGATGGAAACGGCGCCGGATCACTCGTGGCAGAGGATTCGGCATGTATTGGACTACTCGTGGTATGTACCAAAGCTGACCTATGAATTCCGAGCGACCTATACATACCCTGTGCGCGTCTCGATCGAACGGGTTTCGGGGGATTTTCGCGTCCTTCGAGGATCCTGGGATCTGCAGAGCGAAGGAGACTATACGATCGCGCACTACGCCGTGGAGCTGGCGCCGGGCTTCTGGGTTCCGCACTGGATCGTGCGCGCGGTTCTGCGACGCGATTTGCCGAAAATGTTGCGCGCCCTGCGCTCGCGCGCCGAATTGCTACAGAAGCGGCCGGCGGAGTAGGCCAGGCGTGCTCGGCCGGACCGCGCTCGTGGCATGGATGGCGTCGGGGCTGATGTTGGCGGCGTGCGAACGCGAACCGCCGCCGCCGCCGCAGCGGGTCAAACAGGTATTTCACCTGAACCCATACGAAAAGGACTTCGGCTATTCGCAGGCCGTGCTGGTCGACAAAACGCTGTATATTTCCGGCTCCATGGCCGTGGATCAGAGCGGGCGGTTGGTGGCGCCGGGGGACATGGCCGGACAAATGCGTGCCGCTTACTCCAATATACGGCGCACGCTGGCCGCGCACGGAGCCGGTTTCGACGAGGTCGTCAAAGAGACCATCTATACGACCAATATGGATGCGCTGCTGAAAGCCTCCGACATAAGGTTCGAGTATTACGACAAGGAGCGGCTGCCGACCACCTCATGGGTGCAGGTGCAGCGGTTGGTGGATCCGGGATTCCTCGTGGAAATCGAGGTCATTGCCGAGCTGCCCTAGACCGATGAGAGGACCAAGGTTTGCGTAATGTGATCGACAGGACTTTCGAGCGCCGTCTCGCGGCGCTCATCAATTCGGGGGAGAGAGGCGTACTGCGCGGCGGCCGCAAGGGCGTCGAGAAGGAATCGCTGCGCGTCACTCCCGCGGGCGCGATCGCGCAGACCCGGCATCCGGCCGCTCTCGGCGCTCCGCTGACGAACGAAAACATCACGACGGATTTTTCCGAGGCCCTGATCGAGTTGGTCACTCCGCCTTTCGGCGAGACATGGGAGCTGCTGCAGTATCTATGCGATATCCATCAATTCGTGTATCGCCACCTCGATGACGAACTCTTGTGGGCGACCAGCATGCCCTGTGCTCTCGATGGCGATGCGAGCATTCCACTCGCGCAGTTCGGCAGGTCGAACGTCGGCCGTATGAAGACCATCTATCGGCACGGTTTGGGGGTGCGCTACGGACGCATCATGCAGGCGATCTCCGGCGTGCATTTCAACTATTCC
>JBARBX010000739.1:0-1582 GCA_049793535.1 Steroidobacteraceae bacterium
CGCGCGATAGAGGCCGGCAATCTGCGCCGCCGACAGATCCGCCACGCTCGCGGGTAGCGTCCGGTCGGTGCCGCGTACGCCATCGAGAAAACGCTGGGTGATGCCGCCATTAGTGGCGCCCCCGGGATCTGCCGGATTGTCGCTATAGCCGCCCTCCAGTCCCATCACAAAGGCGATGATCTGATCGCGGTTCATGGCTTCGGAGCCGGTGTTGTCGTGATAATGGTTGAGCTGCCCGGAGGCGCCGACACTTGCGCCGTCGGCACGGGACAGGGCGCTTCCGCCACGCGCCTGCCCTGAATGCCGGGGGTTGGACTGGTCAGACCTTCGTATTCGTCCTGAAGCTGCTCGATGTAGAGCGAGATCGAGTTGCGCGCATCGAGCTGCGTCTCCTCGCACAGTACCTTCATCTGGTCGCGGATCTCGCGCGTCAGCTCCAATTCGAGCGAGCGGTTGACCCGGTACTCAATGCGTTGCCCGGCCGTCGCGCGAACGAAGCCCGCATCGAAGCCGAGCGAGGTCAGGAGCCCGCAGGCCCATAGGATGTGAACGACTACGCCCGCGACGAAAATCCCCCACAGCACCATCGTGAGCGGCGTTCGCTCGAGCGTGATCATGTCGACAAAGAGCCGCAGCGCCGCCGGCACATCCTTCATCCCGTTGCTGTTCGTGTCGGGGGTCGTCATGAAGTTTTCGACAGTTCAGCCCGTACCGATGAGGAACAGCCCATCGCCGCAGGCTTCATTGCTCGGGCCGCAGGTGTCTCCCAGCGTCACGCTGCCGCCCGTCACCTGAGCGCCGGTATTAATCGTCGGGTCACCGGTGCTCGAGCTGATGTTGGTGAGGCGGAAGAGGGTGCTCGGGATGCTCGTGATCGTTACGGGACCGTTACCATATCGGTTCCAGATAACCCAGCCGCCCGGGAATCGCCGCACGCACACGCCAGCCAAGTTACCGGTGCCGGTGAGTGTGATTGGGCTAGAGGGGCAATTCTGCGGTGGGTCAAGACGCTGCGTGCCGCGCGACAGCCACCCGGGCGCACCAGGACTGCCGTTGAACGAACCGATACCCTGCTGGTACTCGTCGAACCAATAGAGCACATTCCCAGCTCCGGTGCCCGGTCCCCACGTCCAATTGCGCATCGCGGCCATCGCGGCCATCGCGCGCGCGACTTGCCATTGCCCGCCAGCGGTTGTCCAAGTGGACTGCGCGCCGCTCGTCCAGCTGACGCCGGCCCCGCCACTTCCATTGAAATAATTCCCCACAACCACCGTACCGGTTGAGGAAACGAGTGATTCCTCCTGCTTGACCATGTTGAAGAGTTGGCTTGCCGTGTAGTACGGCATGTCACCTTCCACCTGCTCAACAAAGGCGTAGTCATCGAGACCCGCGTTGGAGGAATCCAGCGTAACACCACCGCCCGAAACCGAGCCCACCGCCCAGTAGTTGTTATTACCCGCGATGACGATGCCCGGATGCTGCGCGCGCCAGGCGGCGACTAACTTCGCGTTGCCCTGCTGATTGTAAGTCGTCGCCTGCGTGTTCGGGATCGTGTAGGGGGTCGTATCAGACTGCGCGCCCC
>JBARBX010000740.1:0-4492 GCA_049793535.1 Steroidobacteraceae bacterium
GCCGACGCTCGGCAACATCACGTCGAGAATCAGAATCTCGAAGTCGTTCGCGTGCAGCTCATCCAGCGCATCGCTTCCGTCGTGCACGCTCTTCACCTCAAAGTGCTCCGCATTGAGGTACTCGGTCAACATTTGACAGAGTTCGCGGTCGTCGTCGACCAGCAGCACTCGCGCCTCGGGATTTGAGAGTGTCATAACTTCTGCATACTTTGGCACAGCCAGGGGCAAAACAAGCACCGACCGGGGAATTCACAATTCTTAACAGAACGTTGCGCTCTCGGCGACACATGTTTGCACAGGGCAAGCTTAGGATAGTGCCGTGTAACCCACTCACGTATTTGGAGCTGATCATGAAATCGATTCGTAAATTGCTGCCGGCAATGCTCGCCGCCGGAGCGGTACTGGCGGGCGCCGCCGGCATGTCGGCCGCGATTGCCGCCGATGAGGCGACTTCCCCTGCGCCGCCCGCGCCCGGGGCGCACGGCTGGCACCATCATCGGGGACCCTGGCATCTGCTCGGCAAGCTCGGCTTGAGCGCGGCGCAGAAGGAACAAATCAAGGGCATCTTTGCGGCGGCGCGTCCGCAGATGCAGAGCTTGCGCGGCGAAATGCAGACGAACATGCAGAAACTGCACCAAACCCTACCCACCGACCCGAACTACACGACCATCGCGTCGCAGGTGAGCCAGACGCACGGTTCGTTGGCCGCCCAGGCCCTGACACAGCGGGCCCTAGTGCGCGCACAGGTGTTCAAAGTGTTGACCCCCGCACAGCAGGCGCAACTGTCGACGCTCGAGTCCCAAATGGCGGCCCACAGGCACGGTCCCCGGGGCGGCCCGAACGCGGGCGCCACGCCGCCGAGCGAGTAGTTAGACCGGCCGATCTTGCTGGATCGGCGGGCGGGATCGGCGCTACCGTTGGGCGGCGCCGATCCCGTCTTTTTTCAGCAGATCGATCACGCTGTCCCGGCCGACCAGGTGACCCGTGCCGACGATCACCAGGTAGTTCTTGTCGCCCTCGAGCAGCGCTTCGATCTTGGGCAACCACTTGCGGTTGCGCGCGCTCAACACCGAATCGTAGAGGCGTGCGTCCCGCCCGAGTTCCGACTTCATCTGATCGGCGAACCATTGAGTATCGCCGCGCTGCCAGGCGCGGACCATGGAGTTCACTTCCGCGGCAAGATCATGCGCCTGCTCCAGGCTCGACAGCAGGTATTCGGCCTGAGTGTCGAGGGACATGCTTTGGAACAGCGAGATTTGATCGTGGACGGTTTCCAGGCCGGCAACACTCTTGCCGTCGTTGCGGGCCTTTTCCATGAAGTACATCTCGACGCCGGTTTCGGGTTTGAAGCCGAGCTGGGTCAACTGCAGTTCGGAGATGGCTTCGGCCGCGAACCAGGGCGCGAATTGATCGAACATGGACAGCTCGACCCCGACTGCATGCGCCAATCCCGAGGCGCGCGCATAGCGCTCTTGCCCGAGTACGTCGGGGAGCGTCCTGCCTTCGGGCAGGACCGCGCTCGCGAGCATCTCCGCTTGCACCTGCGCCGAACCGATCTCGTCCAAGTCGACTTCCATGAACAGGGATTTGCTGTTGGCGTACGCCTCGAGAACGGCGGGAGGCAGCGGGTAGTCGCTCTGGCGAAGCACGTGGATGGAGCCGAGCAGATAAACGGTGTTGTGCTTGCCGTGCAACTCCCACAGCGAGTGCAGTGCACTGTCTGCGCGCGCGGTGACGCACAGCAGCAGGCCGCACAGCCACAGCCCCGAACGGGAAGCGTGCGCGCTAACGAGCCGCTGCCTGCCGCATCGACATCGACTCCACCCAGTGGACGGCGGTGTCGATGCGCCCGTCGGCCAGCAGTTCGAAACTCCGGTAGGCGGGCGGACGCGAGTCGACCGCATAGCGATCGCTCCCGGGCAGGAATTGCGCGCCGGTCGACGGCGTCGCGAACAGCCGGACATCGCCGCGCTGGCCGTCGAAGACCTGGTGCACATGTCCCCACACCACGGCGCGGACATGAGCGTGCGAATCGAGGATGCGCCAGAAGGCCTCGGGCTCGGCCAGGCCGACGGTGTCCAACCAGCGGCTGCCCATGAATATGGGATGATGATGCAAGCACACCATGGCGTGCTTGGATGAGCCCTTGAGCGCGTTGTCGAGACGCGCGAGTTCGCTCTGCGTCAGCCGCCCGCCGACGTGGCCGGGATCGTAGCTGTCGAGCATGATGAATTGCCAGCCTTCGATTTCATGCGTGCCGCAAATCTGAAATGGCGCACCATTGAGTTCCCGGCGCATGGCCTGCGGCTCGTCGTGATTTCCCGGAATGCACAGCACCGGCTTCTTGAGGTTGCCGAAGATGCTGCGAAAGCGCAGATAGCCCGAGATATCGTCCTGCACCAAGTCACCGGTGACCAACACCGCGGAATAATCCGGAACGCGCGCAAACGCATCGTCGAGCACCGCATGCAGACTCGGATCGGTCTCTACTCCGCGCAAGCGGCCCGTGGCGCTGCCGTACAGGTGTGGGTCGGTGATTTGTAGAACTTGCATAGCTCAAAATGGTAGCAAAGGGCCCTGCGGGCGACGGTGAACTGGGTCATGGGCGCGCGCTCAGGCGTTATACATAAACAGACTACATTTGTGTGAACGCGTTCCGTCGTCATTCCGCGACCCGCATCCCGGTTTGCCCACGGGGGGCGCATCGAGGACAATACGCGGCCGGTCTCCCGTCACACTTGTTAAACAAGAAGTCTGCTATGCCCACGCGCCGCGAGCTTGCCAACGCCATTCGTGCCCTCGCCATGGACGCCGTCCAAAAGGCCAATTCCGGCCATCCGGGCGCCCCGATGGGGATGGCGGACATCGCCGAGGTGCTGTGGCGGGACGTGCTTAAGTTCAATCCCGGCAACCCCTACTGGTGGGACCGCGACCGCTTCGTGCTGTCGAACGGCCATGCCTCCATGCTGCTGTACTCGGTGCTGCACCTGACCGGTTATCCCTTGTCGATGGACGAGATCAGGAATTTCCGCCAATTCGGCTCCAAAACCGCGGGCCATCCGGAGCGCGATTTGCACCTCGGGATCGAGACGACCACGGGGCCGCTGGGCCAGGGCGTCGCCAACGGCGTCGGCATGGCGTTGGCGGAGCGCGCGCTTGGCGCAGCGTTCAACCGGCCCGGCCACACCATCATCGATCATCACACATATGTGTTTCTGGGCGACGGCTGCATGATGGAAGGGATCTCGCACGAGGCCGCCTCTTTCGCCGGCGTGCAGAAGCTCGGCAAGCTCATTCTGGTGTACGACGACAACGGTATTTCCATCGACGGCAAGGTGGTGGGCTGGTTCGGCGACAACACCGCCGAACGATTCGAGGCCTATGGCTGGCATGTGATTCCTCATGTGGACGGCCAAGACAGCGCCGCCATCGCGGACGCTTTGGCGAAGGCCCGCGCCGAAACCGGCCGCCCGTCGCTGATTTGCGCGAAGACCGTGATCGGCTGGGGAGCGCCGCACAAGCAGGGGACCGCTGCCATGCACGGCGAAGCCATGGGCAACGAGGAGATCGCCGCCACGCGCTTGAATTTAGGGTGGACCTCTCCGCCGTTCGAGATACCCCCCGACATTCGCGCCGCCTGGGACAGGCGGGAGAAGGGCGCGCGGGCAGAGCAGGAGTGGCGGGCCCGATACGATGCGTACAAAGCCGAATTTCCGGCGCTCGCGGCCGAGTTGTCGCGGCGCATGGAGGGCGATCTGCCCGGCGGCTTCGTCGACCTGGTGAATGCCTACGTGGCACGGGTGCAAGCCGAAGGCAAGCCGCTCGCCACGCGGCAATCCTCGCAGGCGGCCTTGAATGCCTTCGGACCGGCGCTGCCCGAGCTGCTGGGCGGGTCGGCGGATCTCACCCCGTCGAACGGCACCTGGCGCAAGGATTCGGTGACGCTGACCGCGGATTCGCCGGGTGGAAACTACCTGCATTTCGGCGTGCGCGAATTCGGCATGTCGGCCCTGTTGAACGGCATCGTTTGCCATGGCGGGTTCATTCCCTACGCCGGCACCTTCCTCACGTTCTCCGACTATGCGCGAAACGCCGTGCGCATGTCCGCCTTGATGCAGCTACGGGTGATCTTCGTCTACACCCACGATTCCATCGGGCTCGGCGAAGACGGCCCGACGCACCAGCCGATCGAACACCTGGCGAGTCTGCGGCTGATCCCGCGCATGGATCTGTGGCGGCCCTGCGATGGGGTCGAGACCGCGGTGGCCTGGGGTGCGGCGCTCGACAGGCGCGACGGCCCCGCGTGTTTGATCTTCACGCGACAGTCGGTCGTCCATCAAGCGCGCGACGCCGCGGGGGTCGCGGCAATCCGGCGCGGCGGCTACATATTGATCGATTCGGCGGGAGAGCCGGAGGCCATCGTCATCGCCACGGGCTCCGAGGTGGGCATCGCCGCCGAAGCCGTGCGCGCCGCGGCGGCCAAGGGCAGGAG
>JBARBX010000741.1:0-1868 GCA_049793535.1 Steroidobacteraceae bacterium
AGCTGCTTGCAGTAAGCGAGGAACGCCGGGTCCCAGTGCATGAAACGCAGGGCCAAGCGGCTAAGGTCGTCCTTGGCATTCGGCGTATACACCGTTACCACATAGAATTTCTCGTATTCCGCCGTCATCACCCGGCCTTCCTCGGCGCTGTCGCGCTGCAGCTCATCGGCGAACGCGAAGCGCTTGGCAAACTCCGCTGGAAAGCCGTTGACGACGGATAGCGGCGCTTCCTTGGAGAAAATGGCGGTGCCCGAATAGCCCTTCTTCACCGCGGAATTCCAGTACTCACGATAGCCGGGCAGGTCGATTTCGAACTGTCCGCGCTCGGCCTTGGTTTCCTGCAGGCAGACGATATCCGGGCCGTACGAATCGAGGAATGGTTGGAACAGCCCCTTCTTGAGCACCGCGCGGATCCCGTTGACGTTCCAGGAAAAGATCTTCATTGCTTACTTCCCACTCATGGCCGCTGGCCCAAAGTCTCATTATGCAATGCGGCAGCGCACTTGGTGCAGGTCCGTCCCTCTAGCTTGGGGAAATTGAACGGTATTGACAATCATTCGCATTCGCGTTCACAATAGCGGCATGATCATCTGCGTCTGCAAAGCCGTCTCCGACCGACACATCCGCGCCGCGGTGAAGAACGGGGCCACCAGCATGCGCCACCTGACCCGCGACCTGGGGGTGGGTACCTGCTGCGGCAAGTGCGTGCCCGAGGCGCGGGCGGCGCTCTCTGCCACCCTGGACGGCGGGTGCGATTCCCTGAGGCTGGGGATTTTCCCGCAGCCCAGCACGGAAATCGCCGCCTAACAGGCCTTGCCGCGATTAATGCCGGAAGCACGGCTCCCGGCTTACAATCGCTTCCCTCGGCGCGCAACGCGCAATTCACAAGGGGTCACCGTGCAGGGCGACGCGAAAGTTTTAGAATTCCTCAACCTCGCGCTCAAGAACGAGCTGACTTCCATCAACCAGTACTTCCTGCATTCGCGCATGCTCGACAACTGGGGGATGAAGCGCCTCGGCAAGATCGAGTACGAGGAGTCAATCGATGAAATGCGGCACGCGGACCGGCTGGTCAAGCGCATTTTGTTCCTCGAGGGGCTGCCGAATCTGCAGGATCTCGGCAAGCTGTTCATCGGCGAGGACGTCAAGGAAATACTGCTGTGCGACTTGAAACTCGAAATGGCCGCACATCCCCTGTACGACTCCGCCATCGCCTACTGCGAGTCGGTCAAGGACTTCGTCACCCGCGAACTGCTGATTCACATCCAGAAGAGTGAAGAAGAGCACATCGATTTCATCGAAGAGCAGCTCGGGCTCATCGACAAGATGGGGATGCAGAATTACGTGCAGAGCGCGACAGGCGAGCTGGGCAACGGCGCGGAGTCCTAACCGACCGCGGCGCGCGATTGCTGCATGGCCGGCCGCTTCAGCCACTTCGCCAGCATGGCGGCGAGCGCGGAACGATCCACGGGTTTCGCGAGGAAATCGTTCATTCCGCAGGCGAGCGCTCGTGCGCGGTCCTCGGGGAACGCGTTCGCCGTCATGGCGATCACCGGAATGTCATGATCGAGCACCGTCGAATTGCGATCGCGGATGCCCCGGGTTGCCTCGAAACCATCCATTTCCGGCATTTGACAGTCCATCAGGACCAACTCGTAGGCGAACTTGCCGAGCATGTCGAGGGCCTCACGCCCGTCCGGGGCCACATCGACCCGGTATCCCAGCTTGGTCAGCATGTACACGGCGACGCGCTGATTGACGAAATTATCCTCGACCAGGAGCAGGCGGCCGCCCCGCTCCGCATCCGCCACCGCAAGGGACGGCGTGGCGGCCGCCGTTTCTCCGACCGCCGCGGTCAACACCGGCAC
>JBARBX010000742.1:0-2410 GCA_049793535.1 Steroidobacteraceae bacterium
CAAAGTACGCAAAGCCCGTGTGGTACGGAATTTGGCGCGGTGCCACCGGCAACGCGCGCAGCCCGATGCCCGGTAGCTGCAGATTCACCAGGTCCTTGATTTTTTCGACCGGCCCGATCTTGGTTTGCATCGGGAACATGCGCCGCAAATCCTCTGCGGCAATTTCCGCGCGCACCGCGAGTACGAACTCCGCCGAACCGAACAGCGTCTTGTCGGCCACCACGGCGACGCTGACCCCGAATTTTTTCTGTTCGATGGGAATCGGGATGGCGCTGGCGTCGAGCGTGCTGCTGAACACGGCGCGCACCGCCGTGAAGAGCGTTTCGAAGCTGAGCCGCAGATTGTCATGGCGGTAAGGCGTCAAGGCCGCGGGGCGGCGCGAACGGGTCGTCAGGGTGGACAGCTCGCCGGCGATCTGCGCGAACATGACGTAGGCGTCTTCCGGGTGCACCGCGCCGCTCGCGACCCAGTGCGTGATCAGCGGTTCGTAGCGGTTGACCGCCTGCAGCAGCAGGAAATCCGCGATTTCCGCGGACGCCGCGCGCCCCGTGGCCACGGCGCGCTGCGCCAGCGCCTCGCCGCGTTGATGCAGCATACCCTGCAGTTCGGTCATGAAGGCTGCGACTCGCGGCGCGGCGCCGGTCACCAGCGCCGTGGGAATGAACTTGTCGTCGAGCAAGATTTGCCCGTCCGCGCGCCGCTCGCTGATGTGGGCCACGGGGATGCGTGCATAGCCTTCGGCGGGCTGGCTCTGCGGCACGAGGCGGGTACGCAGAGGCGCCACCTCGATGGCCGCATCGCCCTCGGAACCCGCAATCGCGTCGCGCGCATTCTCAATGCGGACCCCGTAACGAGCAAGCACATCCGGGCGCTCTCCGCGATCGGTCTCGATGGCGCCGGAACGGCGAATCGGCACCGCCAGGTGGATGACCTCATCGCGCAGTTCCGGCGCCGCCTCGAGCGGCATCGGCAGAGGATCGTCTTCCGGCATCATGAAAGGCGTGCCGTCGGGGAATACGCCGCGCGCGCGGCGCAGCGCCAGTTTGCCGATCGCCAATAAGTCGCGCTCGATCTCCAACTCGATGAATCCCCAGCCGTGGCTGCGCAGTCCGAAGCTGCGCGCCTCCACGAAGCGCTCGAAGTAGCGCTCCTGCTGCTGGAAGTGTTGCGGCCGCAGAAACAATCCCTCGGACCAGACCACCTTGCTGTTTGTCGTCATGTGTGTCCCGGTTACCGATGAGGGGTGATGCTGACGCTGGCCCGCGCCAGATTGATGTCGAGCGCGATCAAGGGAGGCTTCTTGTCCTTCTTGTTGGTCGGATGCGGCAGCTCGAAACTGGCGCGCCATTGCGAATTGCGCAGGTCGCGATAGGCGGCTGCAACCATCAGGAACCGCATCTGCGGATCGACCTTGAAGTCAAAATCGCGGGTCTCGCCGGGCCGCAGCTGGTATTCCTGCGACGCCACCAGATCCGCGGCGAGCGTTTGCTTCTCGTGGTCGTAGAGAGCGAAGAAATCCGCGTCCCGGAATGCGACGTCCTGGCGCAGCTCGTAGACGCGCACCACCAGCGGGGAAGGTCGCCCGCTGCCGTCCGGATTGACATCCGCGCTCGCTTGCAGGTGCACTTTGACGGTCGTCGGCGGCGGCGGCGGCGGCGGGGCCGAGGCGCAGGCGCTCAACAGCATTAGGACACCGACCGCGGCCATGGTGGTTGCTCGATTCAATACAAGCCTCGTTAGCACAAAATCCCCCTATCGTGTACGGCGGTTGCGAGCCATTCTGCGCAGCCGATCCAGCGCCTGCTCGTAGGCGTTGGCAAATTCGCTGCCGAACAGCCGCCGAAACGCCTCTTCGCGGTCGCGGCCCACTTGCTCGCCGAAATATTCCAGGTAATTCTCCCAATGGCGCGATCGTCCCGCGATCGCCAGCGGATTGCGCTTGCCCGTGCTCTCCGATTGCGCCGCCATGGCGGCCGGATCCAGGCGCGCGATCAGCGCATCGAAGGCACCACGCATGGCGTCGAGAATCGCCAACTGGTGCAGCTTCGCCTCTTCCATCCCGTCGGCAATTGCATGGTCCACGGCGAGCGCGCCCGGCTGGCGCCGCCGGAACAGCTCATGCAGCGCGTCCTCGACATTGGGCGCGTTCTTGAGCGGATTCGGATCCGCCTTACCGCCTTGCGTGAGGGCCACGCGAAAACGCGAACGAATCTCATTGCGCACCTGGAGCAGTTCGATCACTCCGCTCAAGCTGTTGCGCAGCGCGCGGCCCAGCACTTCGACATCGGCCGCCGTCAACTCGTTGCTGCGCAGGCCCAGCGCTTCCGCGAGCCCGGCCAAGTTGCCGGCGATGGGCGCTGGGGGCCGCTCGGGCATCGCGGGCGCGGCAGGCACCGGCGCGACGTAGTGC
>JBARBX010000743.1:0-5592 GCA_049793535.1 Steroidobacteraceae bacterium
CCTAGGTGATAAGAAGGCCGATCGCCATCACCAAAACGCATGTCCTCATGCCCCTTAATTCGTTTCGCGGAGCCTGCTCCGCGCCCTATAGTTTGTCACTTGTTCGCAAACCGAATCCGGCGGGACCCCTTTTGTCCGAGCTCTCCAAGGCCCTGCGCGATCGCGCAGAGGACAGCATTTCACAACTCCGCGGCGCCGTCGCGGAGTTCAAAAACGTGTGTTATGCCAATAGCTTAGGGTCAGAATCCGTGGTCCTCACCGATCTCATTTGGGGATCGGTGCCGCAAATCGATATATTCAGCATCGATACCGGGCGGTTGTACCCTGAGACCTATGATCTCATCGATCGATTGCAGCGGCGCTACCGGCGGGCACTGACCATTTACTATCCCAAGACCTCGGACTTGGAAGGTTGGGTCGGCGATAACGGCATCAACGGATTTCGCGACAGCCTCGATCAGCGCCGCGCCTGTTGCGGAATCCGCAAGGTGGAACCGTTCCGCCGCGCCATCGCCGGCCGCGCCGCCTGGGTAACCGGCATCAGGCGCGGGCAATCGGCCAGCCGCGCGCTGGCGTCGCCCGTGGAATGGGACGGCCAATACGGCCTGCACAAGGTGAGTCCATTGCTCGAATGGTCGGAAAACGAGATCTGGGAATACATCCGCAAGAAGCGGCTGCCCTACAACACCCTGCACGACAGCGGCTTTCCGAGCATCGGCTGCGCGCCGTGCACGCGCGCGGTGCAGCCCGGGGAGGATGAACGCGCGGGACGCTGGTGGTGGGAGCGCAATGATTCGCGGGAGTGCGGATTGCATCCGCGGCGCCAGATGGGATTTTCCAAGTGAATTATTTTCCGGTGTTCTTCGACCTTGACGGGCAAAAAGTGCTCGTCGTCGGCGGCGGCGAGGTGGCGCTGCGCAAGGTCTCCATGCTGGAGCGCACCGGCGCATCGATCGATGTGGTGGCGCCGCAAATCGTGCGCGAGCTCATGGAACGCGCCGCGGCGGGAACGTTGACGGTACGCGTGCGGGAATTTGCGCCGGAGGATCTCGACGGCGCGCGCCTGGTGATCGTCGCGACCCCGCACCGCGCGGTGAATCGGTGGATCGCCAACTTGAGCGAGGCGCGCAACATACCCGTCAATGTGGTCGACGACCGCGAAGCCTCGCGCTTCATCGTGCCGGCAATCATCGATCGCGATCCGGTGCTGGTGGCGGTCTCGACGGGGGGTAGCTCGCCGGTGCTGGCGCGCCGCCTGCGGGAGCGGCTCGAGGCGTTCATCCCCGCGAGAATCGGCGAACTGGCGGGTTGGCTGCGGGAACTGCGCACGGTGACGCGGCGCAAACTGCGCGACACGGGCGAGCGGCGCCGATATTTCGAGGCGGTGGTGGACGGTCCGGCGGCACGGCGCTTCATCGAAGGCGACGCTCGAGGCGCCAGGCGCATCGCACAGCAATTGCTGACAACGAGCTCCACCGCGCCGCGCGCAGCCGGAGAGGTCACTCTGGTGGGCGCCGGGCCCGGCGACCCTGAACTCTTGACGCTCAAGGCGCTGCGCGCGCTGCAGGATGCCGATGTAATCCTGCACGATCGACTGGTGTCCGCCGCGGTGCTCGATCTCGCACGGCGCGATGCGCAACGAATCTGCGTGGGCAAGGCGGCGGGCACGGTGGGCAGCACGCAGGAGGAAATCAACGCCTTGCTGATCGAGCATGCGAAACAGGGCAGGCGCGTGGTGCGGCTCAAGGGCGGCGATCCCTTCGTGTTCGGGCGCGGCGGCGAGGAGTTGCAGGCGCTCGCGGCGGCACAGATCGCTTTCTCCGTGGTGCCCGGCATCACCGCAGCCCTCGGGGCGGCCGCCTACGCGGGAATTCCGCTGACGCATCGCGACCATGCGCACGCCGTGACCTTCGTCACCGGCCACGCGCAGGGCGACGGAGTGCCGGTACAGGAGCCCGATTGGCGCGCATTGGCGGCGCCCGGAACCACGGCCGTGTTCTACATGGGACTCGCGCGACTGGATCACATCGTGGTGCGGCTTCTGGAGCACGGCGCGCCGGGCACGCGCCCCGCAGCGCTCATCGCCCAGGCATCGACCGCTCAGCAGCAGGTGATCGCGGCGACCCTGGAGGGCTTGAGCGACGCGGTTGCCCGTGCGGCGGTCGAATCGCCGGCTTTGCTCGTCGTGGGCGATGTCGCCGCCCTGCATGCCTCGCTCGCGTGGTTCAGCGTCGATCCGAAGGTCGACTTATCTCGATCGGCCTGACCGGGCACGCCTTAATCGGCTGCTACGGCCTCGATTTCCAGCAGCCATTTATCGTCGAAAATACCGGTAATGATGACGGTCAGCGCCGGGCTGTGTGCGCCAAGCACCTCCTGGCGTATTTCCCGGTTGCCTGTCGCAAACTCCCTCGAGGACAGGAAGATCGTGACCTTGACCAGATTCGCCACAGTCATGCCTGCAGCGCCAAGCTGCGCAGACACGTTTCCCCAAACCAAACGCGCTTGCGCCGGAAAGTCGCTGGGAACATGGCCGGCCGGCGTCTCCGGAATTTGGCCGCTAATGAACAGCAGTCGTCGGGCGCCCGATACCACCACCCCTTGCGAATAGCCGCCCGCGGCTTGCGCAGCCGCTTCTGCATTGACCGGGTCGATCTTCATTGCGCTCGGCGGTCCTCGATCGCTTCGAGAAACCCGCGTTCCTTCACCCATTCCTGGTTGAACAGGCGCGATTGATACTTCGCGCCGCCGTCGCACAGGACGGTGACGATGGTATGCCCCGGGCCCATCTGCTTCGCCAGGGTCACCGCCGCCGCCACGTTGATTCCCGCGGTGCTTCCGAGCAGCAATCCTTCTTCGCGCAGCAGCCGGTAGACGAAGTGCATGGTTTGCGCATCGGAGATTCGCAGCGCATCGTCGATGGGCGCGCCCTCGAGGTTCGCCGTCACGCGGCCGGTGCCGATGCCCTCGGTGATGGAGGAGCCGCCGTCGGTCTTCAATTCGCCGTCCTTGACGTAGTGGTACAGCGCGCTCCCGGGAGGATCGACCAGAACGATTCGCACCGCGCCGGACTTCGACTTCAGGTACCGCGCCGTGCCGGCCAGCGTCCCGCCGGTGCCGGTCGATGCGCAGAAGGCGTCGATCTTGCCGCCGGTGTCGCGCCAGATCTCAGGGCCCGTCGACTCGAAGTGCGCGTCGCGATTCGCAGTATTGTCGAATTGATTGGCCCAAACGGCGTCGGGCAGCTCTTGCGCCAGGCGGCCGGCCACTTTCTGGTATTGGTTGGGGTTGCTGTATGGCACGGCCGGTACCTTGCGCAATTGCGCCCCCAACGCTTCGATGATCTGGTATTTCTCGGCCGCTTGATTGTCGGGCATGACGATCACGCATTTGTAGCCGCGCGCATTGCACACGTGCGCGAGACCGATCCCGGTGTTGCCGGCGGTGCCCTCGACCACCGTGCCGCCCGCCTTCAACAGCCCGCGCCTCTCGGCGTCCAAGACTATCCATTTTGCCGCGCGATCCTTCACCGAACCGCCGGGGTTCATGAATTCGGCCTTCCCAAGGATCTCGCAGCCGGTTTCTTCGCTGACGTGACGCAACCGAATCAAGGGCGTGTTGCCGATCGCATCCGTAAACCCATCGCTAATGTGCATCCAATGTCCTTCCGGTTTCGCCGCCGAGCTCACGGCGCATTGTGACCACATCCAGTGCGCCGGTCCATTTGGCGACCACCAGGGTTGCGACGCCGTTGCCGATCACATTCGTGAGCGCACGCGCTTCCGACATGAACCGGTCGATTCCGAATATCAGCGCGAGCCCGGCCACGGGCAGAGTACCGACCGAGGACAGCGTCGCCGCCAGCACGATGAAGCCGCTGCCCGTCACTCCGGCGGCCCCCTTGGAAGTGAGCACCAGCACGGCGAGCAGAGTGAGTTGCTGCGGCAGAGTCAGGGCGGTGCCGGTCGCCTGGGCGATGAACAGGGTTGCCATCGTGAGGTAGATGGAGGTGCCGTCGAGATTGAACGAATAGCCCGCCGGGATCACCAGGCCCACCACCGGCTTGGCGGCACCGATCTTCTCCAGCTTGGCCATCATGCGCGGCAGCACCGACTCCGACGAGGAGGTGCCGAGAACGATGAAGAGTTCGTCGCTGATGTATTTCACGAACTGCCAGATGCGAAATCCATGGATGCGGGCCACCACCCCCAGCGCTCCGAAGATGAACAGCAGGCAGGTCGCGTAGAAACTCACCATCAGCAGCCCAAGGGACCGTAGTGTGCCGAACCCATACGTGCCGACGGTGAAGGCCATGGCGCCGAAAGCGCCGAGCGGCGCCAATCTCATGATCAACCCGACGATGCCGAACAACACCTGCGACAGTCCTTCGATGAAGCCCAGCACGCCCGAGCCGCGCGTCCCCAGGCGCTGCAGCGCGAATCCGAAGAGCACGGCGACGAGCAGAATCTGCAGTATCTCCCCTTTGGCGAATGCATCGACCACCGTGGTCGGAATGACATCGAGCAGGAAACCGACCGGGGACTGCAATTTTCCGGGGCCCGCAAAGGCTGCGACGGACCCCGCGTCGAGAGTGCGCACATCGACGTTCATCCCGCTCCCGGGCCGGACGATGTTGACCACCGCGAGACCCACGAGCAGCGCCACCGTGCTCATGACTTCGAAATAGACCAGCGCAAGCCCGCCAGTCCTTCCGACCTTCTTCATGTCTTCGACTCCGGCGATCCCGGTCACTACCGTGCAGAAGATCACCGGCCCGATCAGCATCTTGATGAGCTTGATGAATCCGTCGCCGAGGGGCTTCATCATCGCGCCGGCATGCGGATAGAGCGCGCCCAGCAGCACGCCCAACACGATGGCGAAGACGACCTGGAAATACAGGGAACGCAGCAGAGTTCTCACGCGAGCTAACCTACACGAAGGGGCGGGATCGCGTGCGCCGGACAAAAGAATCCCCGGACTAGCCGGGGAATTCGAGTGGAACAGGTGCCAGGTAATAACCCGGCACGTCCTTGATTGGAAGATACATTCGCGACATTGCCGCGACGTTCAACCTTATCAATCCAGTGTTGCAACTAAGTAACGCTGGTTACATACATGCGCTGCGCCGACGGAATAATAATACCTGATAATTTAGAAAAATCCAACAGTTATAGCGCAATGTTTCACTGATATTGCACTATGTCAAAGGCGTCGCCAAATTGTGACATGAAAGCAACGATCGCGGTCGCGCAGGGTACTCAGACGGGCTCCTCCGGCCACGCGGTTGCCAGGCCCGCGAACGACGCCGAGGTGGTCGGCACCACGCAGAATCGCTGCCCCGTCGGCGCTTCCATCACCCACCAGCTATGCACCGCTTGGATCCGCTTGGCGCCCAGCTTCTCCAGCCGGCGAACCTCGGCCTCGACGTCGTCGGTTTCTATGTCCAGGTGCACGCGACTCGGGTGGCTCACGATCTGCACCTCGATGTCCAAGCCATGCTGTGAGTCGACGAGCCGTTTGTAGGTCTCGCCCTCGCCGGGAGGCAATTCGCGCACCGGCATGCCGAGCGCGCCGCCCCAGAACTCGGCGGCG
>JBARBX010000744.1:0-5470 GCA_049793535.1 Steroidobacteraceae bacterium
GCAGCAGTCGGTTTCGGCATCCTCGGCGGAAAGTTCCTCGAGAGGACCGCGCGCCAGCCCGAGCTGACAAGCATGCTGCAAACGAAGATGTTCATCGTTGCGGGCTTGCTGGACGCCGTGCCGATCATCGGAGTCGCGGTGGGCTTCCTGCTGCTCTATTCCAATCCGTTCCTCGGCCTGCTGGGCGTCAAGTAACGCAGAGTGTTCCGCTAGGAGCAGGCAATGAACATAGCCTTTACGCTGATCATCCAAGGGTTGGTGTTCTTCATCAGCGCCTGGATCATGATGAAATTCATCTGGCCCATCGTTCTCGAGAAAATCGAAACCCGGCAGAAAAAAATCGCCGACGGCCTGGCGGCCGCGAGCAAGAGCCAGAAGGATCTCGACGAAGCTGAGAAGCGCTCCAAGGAAATCCTGCGCGAGGCGCACGACCGGGCGACGTTGATCGTCGACCTGGCGAACAAGCGCTCGAACGAGCTGGTGGAAGAAGCCAAGGGCACGGCCTCGGGCGAGGCGCAGCGGCTCGTGGCTCAAGCTCGCGACGAAGTGGCGCGCGAGAGTTCGCGCGCGCGTGAAGATCTGCGCAAGGAAGTGGGCAAGCTCGCGGTCAAGGGAGCCTCGCGGCTGCTCGAGCGCGAGATCGACCCCAAGACCCACGCCGAGCTCCTGGACAAATTGGCGGCCGAGATCGCCCGTGGCTGAGCGGGCCACCATCGCCCGGCCCTACGCGAAGGCCGCGTTCGAATACGCCCGCGGCGCGAACGCGTTTTCCGAGTGGTCGCGCGGCCTCAACACGGCGGCGGAGATCGTCGCCGATCCGCGCGTGTCCCGGCTTTGCACGAGTCCGCAACTGTCCGCCGCGGAGCTCGCCGGACTCGTCACAGATGTCGGCGGTGCAAATCTCGATGCCGGAATGCAGAATTTCGTGCGCGTGCTGGCCGAGAACCGCCGCCTGCGGCTGCTGCCGGAAATAGCCGCGCAATACGCGGAGCTGCGTTCGGCGGTGGAGAATACGCTGGATGTGGAGGTCACCTCCGCGGTGGCGCTCGACGCGGCGCAATCCGCAAACCTGGTGCGCGCCTTGAACGCGCGCCTCAAACGCCAGGTTCACCTGCAGAATTCGGTCGACTCCGCGCTGCTGGGGGGCGCCATCGTGCGCGCCGGGGATCTGGTCATAGACGGCTCGCTGAAGGGCCGCTTGGAACGACTCGCAACAGAATTGGGAAGCTAGGAAGTATTTATGTCCATCAAGGCATCGGAAATCAGCGACCTGATCAAGGCGCGTATCGACAAATTCTCCTCGGCAACCGAGGCACGCAATGTCGGCACCGTGGTCAGCGTTACCGACGGCATCGTCCGCGTTCACGGCCTCGCCGATGCACGCTACGGTGAAATGTTGGAATTTGCCGGCAATACCTTCGGCCTCGCGCTCAATCTCGAGCGCGACTCGGTCGGCGCCGTGGTGCTGGGCGACTACAAGCACATCTCCGAAGGATCGCAGGTCAAGACCACGGGGCGCATTCTCGAAGTGCCCGTGGGCCCTGAGCTCCTCGGCCGGGTCGTCGATGCGCTGGGCAATCCCATCGACGGCAAGGGCGCGGTGAATGCGAAGTTGAAATCGCCCCTGGAACGCGTGGCGCCGGGCGTGATTTTCCGCAAGAGCGTGTCCCAGCCGGTGCAGACGGGCCTCAAGGCCATCGACTCCATGGTGCCGATCGGCCGCGGCCAGCGCGAGCTCATCATCGGCGACCGCCAGACCGGCAAGACCGCGGTGGCCATCGACACCATCATCAATCAAAAGGGCACGGGCGTTAAGTGCGTCTACGTCGCCGTCGGGCAGAAGCAGAGCTCGATCGCCAACGTGGTGCGCAAGCTCGAAGAGCACGGCGCCATGGGCCACACCATCATCGTGGCGGCGTCCGCTTCGACGCCCGCGGCCATGCAATATCTCGCCCCCTACGGCGGGTGCGCCATGGGCGAGTACTTCATGGACAACGGTGAGGACGCGCTCATTGTCTATGACGACTTGTCCAAACAGGCGGTCGCCTACCGGCAGATTTCGCTGTTGCTGCGCCGCCCGCCGGGCCGTGAGGCCTATCCCGGCGACGTGTTTTACCTGCACTCGCGCCTGCTCGAGCGCTCGGCGCGGGTCAACGAGGAATACGTCGAGAAGTTCACCAATGGCCGCGTCAAAGGCAGGACCGGATCGCTGACCGGCCTGCCGATCATTGAAACCCAGGCCGGCGACGTGACGGCCTTCGTGCCCACCAACGTGATTTCGATCACCGACGGGCAGATCTTCCTCGAAACCGACCTGTTCAACTCAGGCATGCGCCCCGCCATCAACGCCGGCATATCCGTCTCGCGCGTCGGCGGCGCCGCCCAGACCAACATCATCAAAAAGCTGGGCGGCGGCATTCGCCTGGCCCTCGCCCAATATCGGGAGCTCGCCGCATTTTCGCAATTCGCGTCGGACCTGGACGAGGCGACGCGCCGTCAGCTCGAGCGCGGCCAGCGCGTCACCGAGCTCATGAAGCAGAAGCAGTACGCTCCCATGTCCGTGGCCGAGATGGCGCTGTCGCTGTACGCCGCCAACAACGGCTACTTCGACAAAGTCGACCGCCGCAAGGTGGTGGAGACCGAGTCGGAACTGCAGTTCTTCGCGCGCTCCGGCCACGCGGAGCTCTTGAAGAGCATCAACGCCAAGCCGGATTTGTCCAAGGAAGTGGAAGCGGGACTGAAGAAGTGTTGCGACGATTACTTCGCGACGCTCGGCTAGAGGCAACGTAAACCATGGCAGGCGCAAAGGAAATCCGCGGCAAGATTGCGAGTATCAAGAATACCCGCAAGATAACCAAGGCCCTGGAAATGGTGGCGGCCAGCAAAATCCGCAAGGCGCAGGAACGGATGCGCACCGCGCGCCCCTACGCCGAGAAGATCCGCAAGATCATCGGCCATCTGCGCCAGGTGAACCTGGACTACAAGCATCCCTTCACCTTGGAGCGGCCGGTGAAGTCCATCGGCATCGTGGTGATCAGCACGGATCGCGGCCTGTGCGGCTCGCTGAACTTGAATCTGTTCAAGGCGACCTTGAACGCGGTGCGCGAAGCGCAGGGCAAGGGCGTCAAGGTTTACCTGTGCGTGATCGGCTCGAAGGCCCTGCAATTCTTCCGCAGGCTTCAGGGGGTCGAGATCGCGGCCTCGGTTGCGCATCTTGGAGACCGCCCGCACGTCAAGGATTTGATCGGAACCATCAAAGTGATGCTCGATTTCTATCGCGAGACCAAGGTCGACCAGCTGCTGCTCGCCCACAATGTGTTCGTCAATACCATGACTCAGAAGGCGGCGGTTTCGCAGCTACTGCCGCTGCAGACCATCGACAAGGACGAGTTGCAGGAGCGCTGGGACTATATCTACGAGCCGGATTCCGTCGCGATTCTCGACGGCATACTGATGCGCTACATCGAGTCGCAGGTTTTTCAGGGCGCCGTGGAAAACGTCGCCTGCGAGATGGCGGCGCGCATGGTAGCCATGAAGAGCGCCACCGACAACGCCGGCAAGCTCATCGACGAATTGCAACTCATTTACAACAAGGCCCGCCAGGCCGCGATCACGAAAGAGCTTTCGGAAATCGTCGGCGGCGCGGCAGCGGTTTAGTGCAGGTCGGATTTAGGTTTCGTCGGCGCGCAGCGCCGCATAAAGTTCGGGGTTGCGCAGCAACCCCGTTGAGAGGTTAATCAAATTATGTCCAGCGGCAAAATCGTACAAATCATCGGCGCGGTCATCGACGTGGAATTTCCACGCGATCAGATCCCCAAGGTCTATGACGCGCTCAAACTCGATGATGTGGACCTGACCCTCGAGGTGCAGCAGCAGTTGGGCGACGGCGTCGTGCGCACCATCGCGATGGGCTCCTCCGAAGGCCTGCGCCGCGGGCTCAACGTGACGGGAACCGGCAAGGGAATTTCCGTGCCCGTGGGCGCCGGCACTCTGGGCCGAATCATGGACGTGCTCGGCACGCCGCAGGACGAGAAGGGTCCGATCAAGACCACCGAGTACCTGCCCATTCACCGGCCGGCCCCGGCCTATGACGAACAGGCGGGCGGACAGGATCTTCTGGTCACGGGCATCAAGGTGATCGATCTGCTGGTGCCCTTCGCCAAGGGCGGCAAGGTGGGCCTGTTCGGCGGCGCCGGCGTGGGCAAGACCGTGAACATGCTCGAGCTCATCAACAACATCGCCAAGCAGTACAGCGGATTGTCGGTGTTCGCGGGCGTCGGCGAACGCACCCGCGAGGGCAACGACTTCTATCACGAGATGATCGAATCGGGCGTCATCGACAAGGACAACCTGTCGAACTCCAAGGTGGCCATGGTGTACGGTCAGATGAACGAGCCGCCCGGCAACCGCCTGCGCGTCGCGCTCACCGGACTCACCATGGCGGAATACTTCCGCGACGAAAAGCAGGCTTCCGGCAAGGGCCGCGACGTGCTGTTCTTCGTCGACAACATTTACCGTTACACGCTCGCCGGCACGGAAGTCTCGGCGCTGCTCGGGCGCATGCCCTCCGCGGTGGGTTACCAGCCGACGCTGGCCGAAGAAATGGGCGTGCTGCAGGAGCGCATCACCTCGACCAAGACCGGGTCCATCACTTCAATCCAAGCCGTGTACGTCCCCGCGGACGATTTGACCGATCCTTCCCCGGCGACCACGTTCGCGCACTTGGATGCCACCGTGGTGCTGTCGCGTCAGATCGCCTCGTTGGGCATCTATCCCGCGGTCGATCCTCTGGACTCGACCAGCCGCCAGCTCGATCCTCTGGTGGTGGGCGAGGAGCATTACGAAACGGCCCGCGGCGTGCAGGCCATCCTGCAGCGCTACAAGGAACTGCAGGACATCATCGCCATTCTCGGCATGGATGAGCTGTCCGAGGAAGACAAGCTCTCCGTGTACCGCGCCCGCAAGATCCAGCGCTTCCTATCCCAGCCCTTCAACGTGGCCAAGGTGTTCACCGGACAGGACGGCAAGATCGTGGCCCTCAAGGACACCATCCGCGGCTTCAAGGCTATCATCGCCGGCGAATACGACCACCTGCCAGAGCAGGCGTTCTACATGATCGGCGCGATCGAAGAAGCCGTCGAAAAAGCCAAGTCTCTCGCCTAAACAGCAGCCATGGCCAACACCATTCACGTCGACATCGTCAGCGCCGAAGGCCAGATTTTTTCGGGCGAGGCGACCATGGTGTTCGCGCCTGGCTCGCAGGGCGAGCTCGGCATCGCTCCGCGCCATGCGCCTCTGCTCACGACCCTGAAGGCCGGCGAAGTGCGCGTGCAGTCCGACGGACACGAGGAACAATCGTTCTATGTCGGCGGGGGCGCATTGGAAGTCCAGCCGCATCTCGTCACCGTGCTGGCCGACACCGCCGCGCGCGCGCGCGACCTCGACGAGGCGGCCGCGTTGGCCGCGAAGC
>JBARBX010000745.1:0-8487 GCA_049793535.1 Steroidobacteraceae bacterium
CCCCACCCGCGGCGCCGCCACCTGCCGCCGTGGAAAACCCAAAGGCGAGTACCGCCTCGCTCCCACCCGCCGCACCGCCTCTATCCGCAGCGCCGTCCCCACCGGCGGCGACAGCACCAGCCGTCGCGACTCCCAAACCCACACCGAATCCGCCCAACACACGATTGGTCGTCACCGCCATTACGGTGGGCATCACTGCGCTGTTGTTGGTTTGGGCCGGGGTGCGTCTGCTTCACACCCACGCCAATGCCCCGCGAACTGCCTCGATAGCTCCTTCATCGCCACCGGCTGTTGCGCCGATCGCCGCCGTGGAGAAACCAAAGCCGACGATCGCTGCCTCGCCGCCGGAGGTACTTCATCAGGAGATGCCCCAGGTATCGCGCAGTGCGCGCGCGACGATTCGCGGCGTCATCAAGATTGCGGTTCGTGTGATCGTCGATCGCTCGGGGAATGTCTTCGCAGCGACCTTGGACAATCGCTCGCCTAGCAGGTATTTCGCCCGCGCCGCCCTGGATGCCGCAAAGCAATGGAAGTTCGCAGAGGATGCGGAGCAGGCTTCGCGAGTGTGGTTGCTGCGCTTTGAGTTCACCCGCGCGGGCACCACTGCACACGCCGCTGCACTGCGGTAGGCGCAGGATCGATGTTCCGGCGCACCGTCCGGTGTATGATTAGCCCAGTCCTGGAGGTGCCTATGACGACTCATCTGCTCATTGCCTCTGCGGTTGCCACGGTTCTCGTCGTTGCTGCATGCGCGTCGACCCCGAATGTGAAGCCCACGGCATCTGCGGCTGTTGCCAAAAATCCCGCCTGCCTGACTCAGACCGGGAGCCGTATTAGCGGCGATTCCACGAATTGCATGGCATTTGGCCGCTCCTACTCGAGCAACGACATTGACACGACCGGAAAGGTGGACGTGGGCGACGCGCTCCAGATCCTCGATCCGTCGATTATCGTGCACCACTAGACGTCTAGGTCTGATCGCGCCGAGACAGCAGCGCCGCGCCATGCCGGCGATAAAGCCATAGTAGGAGCGCCATCAACGAGCCTCCCGGCAGCACCAGCTCCATCAGCGCGTAAGGCGCGAGATCCTTGAGCTTCGCCGCAGCGGCGACAGCATGGGCTGCCAGTGTCCGCCACTCCAGTGCAGATTTCATCGAGGAGGTCATGTTCAGTCTCGCGTGTACGTTTGCTAACTTAAAGACGAACAGCGAGACTCGGAATCGACAGTATTTAGCGAATTTTCGCGACGACGTCCCTTCGGAGGCGGGTCAACGGCGGCCGAGTTGGTATCAATTGGAACCCTTCAACGTGAACCGATAGTTCGCCAGCGCGACGGGATCGGCTCCGGCATTGGTGCGCCCCTGCACCAGCAAGCGAAAGGTTCCCGGCCCCAATAAACCCGAAGGAACACTGATGGCCACGGCATCCTGCGCTTGAGCTGGGGACACCGGTACGCGCCACACGACGGCGCCGGACGGAGCGACCAATACGCAGGTGTAGCTCGAGAAGCGCTGCGCCGTTGGAATGTCGATGGATAGCAACAGAGGCCGGCCCTTGAGGGTCGCCACGGTCGGCACCGCTTCGCGGCTGTTGCCGGCATTCAACGAGAGCGGGATCAGGATTTCCGGATTCCTGAGCTCGTCGCTTGCGCCCGCGAAGCGCGGCAGTATCACCAGGTTCTGATAGGCGATGATCAGCAACAACAGGGCAAATGCGGGCACCACGACCGCGGGCCTGGCCAGAATGTGAACCCAGGGCTTCTTTGCCGCCGCGCGCGCCGGCGGGACGATGTGCGAACGCCGCAGCTCCGTCTTTGCGCCGGCCAGGAACGCCGCCGTCGTGCGTACTTCCTCGGCGCATTCCCGACAGTCGAAGAAATGTTGTTCGAATTCGTCGCGTTCGGGCTGCGGGATTTCGTCCAGGAGATACTTTTCTATGGCTCCACGCCGCACCACGTCTTGATGATCCATGAGCACCTGACCTACGCTGCCAGTACCCGCAGGGGCGAATCGATTCACGGGTCCTGCGTTTCGCTCAACCGCTTCAGGTACCAAGACTTGAACGATTGCTTGGCGCGATGTATCAGCACTCGCAAATATTCGCGGGACAACCCCAGCTCGGCGCAGACTTCGTCCTTGTCGCGCTCGTCCAGCAGCACGGATTGCAGCAGGCGACGGTCCCGCTCGGGCAGCTCGCCCAGAATTCTGCGAACCGCCCGCTCCGTCTCGTCGACCGCGACCAGTCCCGATACGCTGATGCGCTCGTCGGCGAATGACTGCTCGGTCTCCTCGTCGAGGCTGGAGTCCATTCTGCGGTGTGAGCGATAGTGTTCGAACAAGACATGGTTGCACACGGAATTGACCAGCGCCCCAAGTCGCTCGGGTTGCCTGACCCCGTCTTTCGCGCGAACCAGCGCCAATACTCGAACAAAGGTTTCCTGCGTGACATCTTCGACCGCTTCTTTGGAACTCAAGCGCGCGCGCAATTTGAGCTGGATGAGCTCGCCGAAGTAGGCCACGAAATGTCGTTCGGTGCCCGCATCGCCGCGTTGCAATCGTTCCAGGTACGGCATGTCGAATGCCACGAACTGCATTCGGGCTCCCTCCCGGATTGCCGCAGGTTTCCCCCATTGTAGCGGCGTTTTCGTGACAATTGGGCGCAGGGGCCGGCGCGGCCGCATCGGCCCTTGCGCCGTGCCGCCCATGGCGCGGAACCGATTCGCCCCGCCCTGTTTGCGGCCGCAGGGTATGTCAGTGGTGTCCATAGGGGATGCTCGACGATATTGCATTGCGCAAGAAGGCCGGCGGACGATGCGCTGCGCGCGGATCCCCGATTAGCCCGGCCTGATTTTCCGTGATCACCTTCGATGGTGAGGGCAGCCCGACATTCGTTACACGATGGGTGGCACGAAGTTGCAACGCCGCAGAATGGCCCTGGCAGCGCAAATGGCCCGAGCGGGCGCAGAACGGCCCTGGCGGGCGCTCGTCAAGGGTCAAATCTTCTGGAGACCGTACTGCCGCACTTTCGACAGCAATTCGCGATTGCCGGGCAGGGACGCGGCGAGGGCCTGGGTGTATCGCCCCGCCTCGTTCATCTTGTCCCGTGCCAGGTTTCGGTCAGCGTCGTTCAGCAGCCATGGTGCGGAGTAAGTCTTAAATCCCATCCCGTACAGAACGTATTGATAGCTGGCCGCCGAGAACACTTCTTCCCGGTGCGCGAAGTCTTCATGCCACGGGCAGTGGTCCCGCCAGTACTCCAGGCAATCGCGCAGGCTGTCCGGAATCGATTCGCGGGATCTGTTGTCGATCCAGAATTGCGAGTCGGTGCGCCGGCTCAGCACGTAGTGCAATTTAAGGAAATCGACAATGCGCTCCCAGCGATAGCGAAAGGTGTCGTTGAATATTTGCGCGGCCTGCCGCATACCGCCGCGGCAGCTCGGCAGCAGATTGGCAATCGACTTGGCGGACAGCTCGATCATGACAATGGCCGACGCTTCGAGGGGCTCGATGAAACCCGCGGAGAGTCCCACCGCCACGCAGTTGCGAGTCCAGAACTCTTGGCGGTACCCCGAATTGATATCGATCTTGCGGAAGCTCAAATTCGGGGACAGGTCGCCTCGGGCGGCGAGGTAGCGGCGGAGCTCCTCGAGCGCAGCGTCATCCGTGATGTGGCCGCTGGAAAATACATAGCCCACACCGCGGCGGGTCGAAAGCCCGATGTCCCAAACCCAGCCCGACGACTGCGCCGTGGCCACGGTCACGGAGTTGATGGCGGCCTCATCGGTGGGAAAGGGAATCTGCACCGCCCATGCCTTGTCGATGAACAGCACGTCCTTCTTGGACTGAAACGGCACGCCGAAGTGCTTGCCGATCAGGAGTGAAGAAAATCCGCTGCAATCGATGTAGAGATCGGCGGCGAGCACAGCTCCGGACTTGGTTACCACCTGCGCGATGTCGCCGGTGCCCGTGGGTTCGACTCGCACGATCTCGTCATACAGGTGCCGGACGCCGAGCTTCTCGATGCAGTGATCCCGGAGAAAAGGCCCGAATTTGCCGGCGTCCAGGTGGTAGGCGTAATTCGCCAAGCCGGTGTATTCCGGGGTGGTGATCTGCTTGGGCGCCAGGCCCTGTCTGCAGACCGCGGTCTGAAAGCACATGCTGTCCGCGAAACTCCGCTCTCGGGGACTCTCCAGCCAGTAGGCGGCGAGATTGCGCTCTTCGTAGCCGACCGGCAGCGTGAAGGGATGGTAGTAAACATCCGACTCGCCACCGTCCGCCCACTGCACGAATTGCGACCCTTGCTTGAACGATGCGTCGCAGGCACGGAGAAAATCCGTTTCGGCGACGCCGATCTGCTTCAAGGTGGTACGCAGGGTCGGCCAGGTGCCTTCGCCGACGCCGATCGGCGGCTGCTGGGGCGATTCGATCAGCGTGACTGAAATGCCATCGTCCCCGCGCCGCGGATAGCGCGACGCGAGCACGCCGGCGGTGATCCAACCGGCGGTGCCGCCGCCGACAATCAGGATGTTGCGGACGGGCTGCGGTCCGGTTTGGCCGGTCACGCGGTCACGCAGTCACACCGGACAGGAGCCGGTTCTTACGCGCGACCAGCCCGGACACTTGCGAGAGCGATGCCATCTGAAAGTACATCCACTCGAGAAACTCGCCATCGCGCAATTCCGCCAATTGCGCCGCGGGCAATGCCTTGAGCGCCGCGGCGGCGATCCAGTAAAGGCCTTGCAGCTTGGTCTCGCCGCCGTTGACGAACTCGATGTCGAGGCGCACCGGCTCGATGAGGTCGAGTTCGGCCAGCCGGCCGGTGAACGCATAGGTTTCTTTTGCTCCCTCGACCAGCGCCGACAGCATCGAGGTGATGCCTTGCAAGAACTTGGTCGGTTCGCCGTCTTCCAGGAACAGGCGTTCGCCCTCCTGCCCCTGGACGGTCTGGCCGAGATCAAGCGCCACGTCGAGAGTGGGCGGCTTTCCGTCGGCATTCTCCGCGCGGCGGGTGATGAGCGAGAACGGCTGCCGCTGGATGTGCAGCGGCACATAGGCCGCATCCCATCGACCGTTCACGAAGAACAAGTTCTCTTTAGGTTGGAAGCCCAGCAGTGCGGACGGCTCGAATCGGCCGCTTTCCGGGTTCTTGGTGTAAAAGATCGGATAATGCGCGAGCAGCCGCGGAAATTCTCGAGGGACCACGCTCACCGAGTTGACTTCTGCGTTCTCTGGCGTGGGCCGCGTGGCGGCAATGCGAACATCCCGGTGGACCTGATTGTTGAGAACTACGCGGTTGACCACTTGCGCCTCCGGCCCATGCGAAGATTATAGCGCCCATTCCCGCGTCTTCGACGCCGCGCGGCGAAGGAGCCAACCTTAAGGCGCGGTACAATGGGAGATGTTTCACCACGGGTAACGCGTATGCGTGTCGAGGATGTCGATGCGGCCGAATTCAAGAACACGCTACGCACTCGTGACCGGCCGGCGGTACTGCGCGGCCTGGTGCGGGATTGGCCGGCGACCCAGGCGGGTCTTGAATCGGCGCACTCGCTCACCGCCTATCTTAAGACCTTCGACAGCGGCCACGCCGCGCCCTTGTTCGAAGGGCCCGCCTCCATCCAGGGGCGATTCTTCTACAACGAGACGCTGGACGGATTCAATTTCGAGTCCAAACGCGCGTTGCTCGGCGATGTGCTGCAGCGTCTTTGCCGGGAATTGAACAATGAGTCCGCACCGGCACTGTACTCCGGCTCCGTGCCGCTGCCGATTTACTTTCCTGGCTTTTCCAGCGCCAACCATCTGCGCGGCCTGATGACCGCGGAATCCGTGCGCGAGTCGATCTGGATCGGCAACCGCACCTGCATCGCGGCGCATTTCGACAATATCGACAACCTGGCCTGCGTCGTGGGCGGGCGCCGCCGCTTCACCCTGTTTCCGCCGGAACAGATCAGAAATCTCTACGTCGGTCCGCTCGACCTCACCCCGGCGGGTCAGCCGATCACACTCGTGGATATCCGCAATCCGGACCTCGCGCGCTTTCCCCGCTATGCCGAGGCGGCGGCGGTCGCCGAGGTCGCCGAGCTTGGCCCCGGCGATGCGGTCTACATCCCGGCACTGTGGTGGCACAATGTTGAAGCGCTCGAAGATTTCAATGTGCTCGTCAACTATTGGTGGCGCGACGTTCCGGACTACTTCGACTCGCCCTCGAACGCGCTCCTGCACTGCCTGTTGACGGTGAAGGGGCTGCCGCCCGCGCAGCGGCGGCGCTGGAAAGCGCTGTTCGACTACCTGATTTTCCAATCGGACGGCCCGGCGCTCGAGCATCTGCCGCCGCAGGCGCAAGGACTTTTCGGCGACCTCACGCCGGCGAAGGCCGAACGCATCCGCGCCATTCTGCTGAAGAATCTCAACCGCCAAGTCACCTGAGCTGGTGCGACCGCGGCCGCCCCCCCGGAAGGAGGCGGCCTCGGAGACCGATGGAACTAGTACACCACGCGAAAGCCGACCTGGTAGCGGGCGAAACCCTCGGTCGCAGAAACAAACTGGTCGGTAAACCGGCCGTATTGATGCATCCCAGCGGACGTGAGGTTGATGCCGTCGAAGATCACGGAGAAGTGCTGGTTGATGTCGTAGGCTGCGCTCATATCGAGCTGGCCATAGGCTGCCGTGTATATCGGCTCGTTGTTCTGGTCGGTCTGGTTCAATGCGGCCAGGAACGCGCCGCGATGGCTGTAAGCCACGCGGGTTTGGAAGCCCCATCTCTCAAAGAATCCCACGAAGTTGTAAGAACGGCTCAAGCCCGGCAGTGCGAACTGAGAATTGACTGTCTCCGAATTCCAGGGGGCGCCGCCGGTCGGCACCGACCAGTTGGCCTGCACACCAAAGCCAGTGTCACCGAATAGGTGCTGCACGGAGAGCTCAAATCCATGGATGTCGGTCTTGTTGCCATTGGTCGGCGTCGTCACATCCCAAATGACCAGCGGGTCGCCCGGCTGCCCCAAGAATGGACCCGGCGATCCGGTGTCAGTGACTATCTGGGCAAATATGTTCTGCGCGCTCGGGGTCTTACCGGCGGCCGTCAGCTCGGCAATCGCCTTGTTGGCCAGCGCTCCCGCGTTCGGATCCGTGATGCCGAACAGAGACTGCTGGGTGGTCACCTCGGTCAAGAAGTTGGTGACATGCTTGGTGAACCAGTTGGCCGCCACGTAGCTGCCCTTCGAGTAATACCACTCCGCCCCGAGGTCGATGTTGTTCGACTCGTAGGGCAGCAAGCCCGGATTGCCCTCGGTGGCCGTGCGCGAGCCCGGCTTCGGTGCGTTGGTCACTGATGTTGTGCCGATCATCTGGGTCAGATCGGATCGGGCGATGGTCTTACTGTACGACCCGCGCAACAACACACCCGACACCACCTCCAAACTCATATCCAAGTTCGGCAAAAACTCGGCATAGGAGCTCTTGATGTCGCTGTAGGTGGCGTTGGCCGCATAGTTCGTGCTGAATTCCGTGGGATTGTTCCACTGAATCGAGGTCGGAACTTTTTCCAGACTTTGCGCGGTCACGGTGGTTTTCTCGTACCGCACTCCGGCCAAGGCCTTGAACGGCATGCCGTCGAAGGTCGTGGCGAAATCCATCTGCAGGAACGGCGCCGGCGTGTCCTCCCTGATATGGTCATCGTTGGTCGGAGTTATTGCGCCACCGGCCGGAGTTAGACCCCAGGTGTACGGCGGGAAGTTGGGGTCTCCTGCCACGCCGCGTTGCGTAATCGGGACGATGGCGGGCAAGCTGAAGATATATTGATATGGAACCTGAATGGCGCAGCCGCCACCGCTGAACTGCGTGAGAATGCCGCAGCTCGACGCCTTGGTAAAGTAGCTCGCCGGGATCAAACCCTGTTCCGCGGGATTGTAGTATCCCCAGGCGTAGTTCCCACTGGTGAGGCCCTCGGCCTCCGTGGTCATGCGCTTCACATCGATGCCGGCCTTGATGCTCTTCAAGCCGCTGCCTGAATCGCTGTTCTTCCACGTGGCATCGAGCAGGGCCTCCTCGATGGTCGTGTTGAAAATGGTGTCATTGTACTGGCCGAACAGCGGCTCGATGGTGTTCGTGCCGAGGGTGCTCTGCGTATACGGTGGAGCGTAGAGAAAAGAGGTGGTCGGAATCTGCAGCGCGGCCGCGGGGACACCGGCACACCCGGCGCCCGGGCCGGTCGTCGGAAAAGCGGGACCCATGGTAAAGCACTTGTACAGCGACGTGGTCGAGCCCGGGATTTGACCCATGATACCGAAATTGTTGGTGCCCAAGGCCCCGCCGCCCGAATCGGCCGTGGAATGGTGAGCGTCGAAGTTGACAACTATGTTCTCGGAAGCCTGCCACTTCAAGTTGATGCCGGCAGAACCGTTCTGGTTCAAGGTTTCATCGTTGCTCGAGTTGTACGAGTCGTCGCTGCCGGTGTCGACGAGGTTGGTCACCGTTCCCTGAGGGTTGATGG
>JBARBX010000746.1:0-2623 GCA_049793535.1 Steroidobacteraceae bacterium
ACGACCGGCGCCATCTCGGTAGATACCGATTTCCGTGACACAGACGGAAAACCCGGCTTCAGCTTCGCGGAGCGAGAATGGCCACATGGCTGGAAGGGAGCGGCTAAACCGCATGGGGCGGTTTTCACGCGCTAAGAGCCGAGGGCAGGTACGGCATTTCGCTCGCGTCCGCTGATTGGCAGAGGCTCAGGACGGCAGGGACGCCTCCATCAATGCGATGAGCTTCGTCGTCTCATCGATTGACAAGGCGATCTGCATGCGGCCGCTCACGCCGCCGGCAAACTCGATGCCGACAGCGGTTGTTGGTGTACCGTCGAGCCGGTAAACAAATACGCCTCTCTTTGAAAGAAATCTGCGTGAGCAACGCACCTCGCCGATTTTCCCCGCGACCGCCGCGCCGAAGGCTGCGGCCCGAAATCCGCCGTGCTTGAATACGCGGCTCGCGACATACCCCAAGTACGCACACACGACCACGACAATAACGACGCCACCGATACTCACGTGTCGCGGTCCTGGTGTTGGGTATCCGCAGATATCGCTACTCGAAGCAGGTCGACGAGTTGACGGGCCTCCTCCGCAGACATAGCGGTCAGTATTTTGCTGTTTCCGCCGGCATTTATAATCTGGAGTTCAATGCCGAGATCCTTTCCGGGATTACCCGTCAGATCGTAGACCACTAGTCTTGAGGTTTGCCACTTCGTAGGCGCACAGACAATCTCGCCGATTGTCTTATTGATTCGAGCCCCCAGTAGGGCACCGCGAAGACCGCCATATCTTACAAGCAGAAAGGCCGGACAGCCGATCGTCAAGAAAATAATCGTAACGGCGACGTACTTTATGGTCATTGCTCCGACCTCACGCCACCAGACCGCGGTTCAGCGCTACAACATGTCCTGGCTGCGATTAGTCGCTCACAATCTTCCAGCCGGCGGCATTCGCAACGAAAACTGGCATTGAGGATAGATCGCATTTGGCTGAGACGGGTGGTCAGCTCATCCAGCTCTGCGATTTTGCGTTTGGCCATGGCCCGCCATCGGAGCGCCGGCTTAGTACCGATCGGAAAGCCGCTCAAGAACGCGCGTGTCTCGCTGATCGAAAAGCCGGCAGCGCGAGCCAGAAGAATGATCCGTATCCGACCGAGCGCACCTTGATCGTATAGTCGGCGATTGGAGGCGCGCGCCGGCGATGGAAGCAGTCCGGCCTTCTCGTAATAGCGCAGCGCAGAGGCTGCCACGCCCGCTTGCCGTGCCAGCTCGCCGATCATGAGGCCTGCCATCGTAACCTCCTCGCACCTGTTCAATCTCAAACACCACTTGACTTGAAGTGCACTTTAACTTGTAGGCTGCAAGTAAGGTAGCCCAGCGTGCTACTAAGTCACGGAAGGAGCAGCGTATGGACATCGAGAATGGCTGGTACCTAGCGGCTCTTCTGAGCTTATCGGTGTGCAGCGTTGGACATGCGGACAGTGTGCGGCTCACGCCCGCTATCATCGAGGCGGCCATTTCGGATCCGCGCAGACCCGATGATCAAGTCAAGCTCGACGTGACCCGGAAACCCGCGCTGTCGGTGGTGTTTTCGGGGGCGAAAGCGGGTGATCGTATTGCGGACGTGATGTCCGGCAATGGCTACTTTACGCGAATTCTGAGCGACGTCGCGGGTCCGAGCGGACATGTTTATGCGTACATTCCAAGCGAACAGATCGCCCATTGTTCACCTCGCGAAATCGCAGGCACGCAGGCAATTGCCCGGGACTCCAGCTATGGAAACGTCACTTTGCTCACCGGTTCACTCGCAGACTTTCGCTTGCCAGAGAAGCTTGATTTGATATGGATGTCGCAAAGCTATCACGATCTGCACGACGCATTTCTCGGACCGGCGAACGTTGCGATCCTCAATAAGACCATCTTCAACGCGCTGAAGCCCGGTGGAGTTTTTCTGGTCATCGACCATGTTGCGGAAGCAGGCTCCGGACTAAGGGATACGGAAACACTGCATCGAATCGATCCGATCCGCATGAAGAGCGAGATTGAAGCCGCAGGATTCGTGCTCGAATCGCAAAGCGACGCGCTTCGCAATACCGACGATGACCACAAACGGACTATTTTCGAACCGAGCATTCGCGGCAGGACGGATCAGGTGCTGTTCCGATTCCGCAAGCCACAATAAGGCGTCGAAACCCGCATCGGCGCGTCGCGACCCGCCGCAGCTTCTTGCGAACTCGGCTCTTATGCCCGGCCCACACACCAGGGATCGGGTTCCATGTCCTTAGGAGAGCCTGGAAGGCCGGGAGCCGGGAACCGCATCTTGAAAGTAAACGCTTCGGGCGTCGGTCCATATCGATCGAGCCGCCACAGGCGGGACAGCCCCTCATCTACATCGGGCACGTGACCTGCGGGCACCCACCAAAGAGCCTGATATGCACCCTCAAAGCGCTCGAAATATTCCCGCCTCCGCGCCATCTCCGGCGTATGCGCGCTTCGATAGACGAATTCAAACAGCGCTTCCGCATCCGACCAAAGCGACATGTTTACCAGGAAAAGTGGATCGGACGTGCTCTGAATATCGGTAGCGTTACCGGCCTCGCTCTGCAGCCGCCACACGAAGCCTGGCGACCGCTCGGCCA
>JBARBX010000747.1:0-8886 GCA_049793535.1 Steroidobacteraceae bacterium
GCGATGTTCTTCGCCACGAGTTTGACGCTGGCCTACATCGGCGCGCGCCCAAGCGCAGAGCCGACCAGTGTATTGGAGCGTGCAGCGCAGGCCGCAATCACCGCGCCGCCGCCTGCGGCGCCCGCGACTCCGTTGAAAAAGTGATACAAGCCGACGTGGCGAAATTGGTAGACGCGCTAGTTTGAGGGGCTAGTGGGGCAACCTGTGCCGGTTCGACTCCGGCCGTCGGCACCATCACTTTAATGCATGCGGCAATCCTTTACGCGACGCAACACACTCGCGCCTGCTACAATTATGGTCAATTGACGTGGTCGGAAGCGGTATGCTGCGACAGTATTTGCCGATATTGATTTTTATGGGCTTGGCGAGCGTGCTGGGGCTCGCGTTGTTCACCATCGGCTGGATCTTGGGCCCGCGGCGGCCCGACGCCGAAAAGCTGTCCCCGTACGAGTGCGGATTCGAGGCGTTCGAAGATTCGCGGATGCGATTCGACGTCCGCTACTACCTGGTCGCCATCATTTTCATCGTATTCGACCTGGAAATCGCCTTCTTCTTCCCGTGGGCCGTGTCACTGAAGCGGACCGGGACCTTCGGCCTGCTCGCCATGCTGATCTTCGCCTTGGTGCTGGTCGTCGCCCTGGTGTACGACTATCGAAAAGGGGCCTTGGAATGGGATTAGACGCCGTGTCCGGAGATGTAGGCGCGGTGCGCGGCTTCGAAGTGACCACCGTCGACAAGCTGATCAACTGGGCCCGCACGGGTTCGCTGTGGCCGATGACGTTTGGATTGGCCTGCTGCGCGGTGGAAATGATGCACGCCGGCGCGGCGCGCTACGACCTGGATCGATTCGGCGTGGTGTTTCGCCCGAGTCCGCGCCAATCCGACGTGATGATCGTCGCCGGAACCCTGGTGAACAAGATGGCGCCCGCCTTGCGCAAGGTGTACGACCAAATGACGGAGCCACGCTGGGTGATATCCATGGGCTCATGCGCCAACGGCGGCGGCTACTATCACTACTCCTATGCGGTGGTTCGGGGCTGCGATCGAATCGTGCCCGTCGATGTGTACGTGCCGGGGTGTCCGCCCACGGCCGAAGCGCTGCTTTACGGCATCATTCAGCTACAGAACAAGATCAGGCGCAACAAGGCCATCGTGCGATGAGTGATTCAGGCGAACCGGCGGCGGCAGCAGCGCCGACCCGCCTCGAAAGCCTTGCGAGCGAGGTCGCCCGGGCGCTGCCGGATCAATTGAGCCGGGTTGCCGGACACTGCGCCGAACTCACCTACGAGGTGGCCGCGCAGCGGCTGCTCGAGGCTGCGCAGGGGCTGCGCGACGCACCCGGCCTCAAGTTCGAAATGTGCATGGACGTGTGCGGGGTGGATTACCTCGAGCACGGCCGCGCCGAATGGAAAACTCAGGATGCCACCTCGTCGGGCTTCAGCCGCGGTGTCGCCCGCGGCCCCGAGATCGATGCGCCCATCGCCCCGGGAAGACGCTTCGCAGTGGTGTACCACCTGCTCTCGATCTCTCTCAATCAGCGTCTTCGCCTGCGCGTGTTCTGCCCCGGTGACGTTGAGCCCATGGTGGATTCGGTGGCCGGCATCTGGGCCGGGGCGGATTGGTTCGAGCGCGAGGCCTTTGACATGTTCGGCATCCTCTTCAAGGGTCACCCGGACCTGCGCCGCCTGCTCACCGACTACGGCTTCATCGGACATCCCTTCCGCAAGGATTTTCCGCTGTCCGGCAACGTGGAAGTCCGCTACGACCCGGAAAAGGGCCGGGTGGTGTACCAACCCGTCAGCATCGAACCGCGCGTGCTCGTGCCGAAAGTGATCCGTCACGACAATCGCTACGATCCCGCATTAACCCACGTGACCCCGGCCTTGAGCGACAAAATCAGTGGCTGAAATTCGCAACTACACCATGAACTTCGGTCCGCAGCATCCGGCCGCGCACGGCGTGCTGCGTCTGGTGCTGGAGATGGACGGCGAAGTGATTCAGAAAGCCGACCCGCACATCGGCCTCCTGCACCGCGGTACCGAGAAGCTCGCGGAGAGCAAACCCTTCAATCAGTCGATCGGCTACATGGATCGGCTGGACTACGTGTCCATGATGTGCAACGAGCATGCCTACGTCATGGCGATCGAAAGGCTGCTGGGGATCGAACCGCCGCTGCGCGGGCAGTACATCCGCGTGATGTTCGACGAGATCACGCGGATCCTGAACCATCTGATGTGGCTGGGAGCGCATGGCCTCGATATCGGCGCAATGACCGTGTTCCTGTATTGCTTCCGCGAACGCGAAGACCTGATGGACTGTTACGAAGCGGTATCGGGTACCCGCATGCACGCGACCTACTATCGGCCGGGCGGCGTCTATCGGGACCTGCCGGACGCCATGCCCAAGTACCAGCACTCCGAGTGGCGCAGCAAGAAGGACGTGGACCGCTTGAACGAGCGGCGTTCGGGGAGCCTGCTGGATTTCATCGCGGATTTCATCAGGCGCTTTCCGGCCTGCATCGACGATTACGAAACTCTGCTCACCGACAACCGCATCTGGAAGCAGCGCACGGTGAACATCGGCGTGGTGAGCCCGGAGCGCGCCATGCAGTTGGGATTTTCGGGACCCATGCTGCGCGGTTCCGGCGTGGAGTGGGACTTGCGCAAGAAGCAGCCCTACGATGTGTACGACCGGTTGGATTTCGACATCCCCGTCGGGGTCAACGGCGACTGCTACGATCGCTACCTGGTGCGCATCGAGGAATTGCGGCAGTCGACGCGCATCGTCGAGCAGTGCGTGGCGTGGCTCAAAGCCAATCCCGGCCCGGTCATGATCGACGACCGCAAGGTGCGGCCGCCGCGGCGCGAAGAGATGAAGGGCGACATGGAATCCTTGATTCACCACTTCAAGCTCATGACCGAGGGGTACTGTGTGCCGGCCGGCGAGACCTACGCCGCCGTCGAGGCGCCCAAGGGCGAGTTGGGGGTGTACCTGGTATCCGACGGCGCCAACAAGCCCTACCGGCTGAAGGTGCGCGCGCCGGGCTTTGCGCATCTCGCGTCTCTCGACGAAATGGTGCGGGGGCATATGCTGGCGGACGTGGTGGCGGTGATCGGAACACAAGACATCGTTTTCGGCGAGATCGATCGATGAGCGTGCAGTTATCCGCGCATGTGCGCGAAGAAATCGACCGTTGGGTGGCGAAATTTCCGGCCGACCGCAAGCGTTCGGCGGTAATTTCCGCCCTGCACGCCGCGCAGCACGAGAACAACGGCTTCCTGACCCATGAGCTCATGGATGCGGTGGCCGCCTACTTGGGGCTCGCGCCCATCCTGGTGTACGAAGTGGCGACGTTCTATTCCATGTTCGAGACCAAGCCCGTGGGCCGGCATCACGTGTCGGTATGCACCAACATATCCTGCATGCTGCGCGGCTCCCAGGAAATCGTCGAGCACGTCGAGCAGAAGCTGGGGATCAAGACGGGCGAGAGCACGCCGGACGGGCGCATCTACCTGAAGTGCGAAGAGGAATGCCTCGCGGCCTGCACGGGCGCGCCCATGATGATGGTCGACCATGTCTACCACGAGCACCTGACTCCCGAGAGCGTCGACGAGATCCTGGGTGAACTGAAATGAGCGGAGTTCAATAGTGGCCTACGAGCAGAATCTGGTGTGCTTCGAGGCGCTGAACCATGAGCGACCCTGGACCTTGGAAGGCTATCGCCGGTTCGGCGGGTATCAGGCGTGGGAGAAGATTCTGCGCGAACAAACGCCGCGCGAGAAAATCATCGAGGAGGTCAAGGCCTCGGGACTGCGGGGCCGCGGCGGCGCGGCGTTTCCAATGGGCGTGAAATGGAGCTTCATGCCGCGCTCCTCGCCGGTGCAGAAGTATGCCGTGTGCAATTCGGACGAATCCGAGCCCGGCACCTGCCATGACCGCGACATCCTGCGATATAACCCGCATTCGGTCATCGAGGGCATGGCCATCGGCGGCTACACCATGACGGCCACCGTGGGATACAACTATATTCGCGGAGAGTTTCTCGCCGAGCCCATCCCGCGCTTCGAAGCGGCGCTGGCCGAAGCCTACGCGGCGGGGTTGCTCGGCAAGAACATTCTCGGCAGCGGCGTCGATTTCGATCTGCACATGTTCGTGGGCGCCGGCGCCTACATATGCGGCGAGGAGACGGCGCTGCTCGAATCCTTGGAGGGCAAACCGGGCAAGCCGCGCTTCAAGCCGCCGTTTCCGGCGAATTTCGGGTTGTTCGGCAAACCGACCACCATCAACAACACGCAAAGCTTCGCCTCGGTGCCCACCATCATGCGCAAGGGAGCTGCGTGGTTCGCGGGTTTGGGACCGGTTAATTCGGGCGGCACGGCGATTTTCTCGGTCTCCGGACACGTCGAGAAGCCGGGCAACTTCGAGCTGCCCTTAGGGATTCCCTTCAAGGAACTGATGGCGCTCGTCGGCGGGGTGTGGAAGGGGCGCAAGCTCAAGGCCGTCATCCCCGGCGGGTCATCGTGCATGGTGCTGCCCGCCGAGGCGATATGGCCCATCAACATGGATTACGACTCGCTCAAGAAGGCCGGCTCGTCCTTCGGCACCGGCGCGGTCATCGTCATGGACGAGACCACCTGCATGGTGCGTGCGCTAGAGCGCCTGGCGCGCTTCTATATGTCGGAGTCCTGCGGCCAGTGCACGCCTTGCCGCGAAGGCACGGGCTGGCTCGACCGCATGCTGAAGCGCATCATCGCGGGCCAGGGCCGGAGCGAGGATCTGGGCCTGCTGCTCGATGTGGCGAACCGCATCGAGGGCCACACCATTTGCGCGCTGGGCGATGCGGCCGCGTGGCCGGTGCAGAGTTTCCTGAAGCATTTCCGGCACGAGTTTCAATACATGGTCGAACACCAGGGCCGTTCGATCGTCGATAGTCAGTTGGCCGGCGGCGCGGCCGTGGCGGCATAGGACTGACGATGAGCGACGACACGGTTAATATCGAGGTCAACGGCGTACCCCTGAAGGCCCGCAAAGGTCAGATGATCATGCAGGTCACCGACCCGGCGCAGATCTACATTCCGCGCTTTTGCTATCACGACAAGCTCTCCGTCGCCGCCAATTGCCGCATGTGCCTGGTCGAAGTGGAAAAGGCGCCGAAGCCGATGCCGGCCTGCGCCACACCGGTGACGGAAGGCATGAAGGTATTCACCAAGTCGCCGAAGGCCGTGGCCGCGCAGAGGGCGACCATGGAATTCCTGCTGATCAACCATCCCCTCGACTGCCCGATTTGCGATCAGGGCGGCGAGTGCGAATTGCAGGACTTGGCCCTCGGCTACGGGCGCGATATTTCCCGTTTCAGCGAACGCAAGCGGGTGGTCAAGGACAAGAACCTGGGACCTCTCGTGTCGACCGACATGACACGCTGCATTCATTGCACGCGCTGCATTCGCTTCGGCCAGGAAATCCAGGGCTACCCGCAGATGGGCACCACCGGCCGCGGCGAGCACATGGAAGTGGGCACATACATCGAGCAGAGCGTCGATCATGAGCTGTCCGCCAATATCGTCGATCTGTGCCCGGTCGGCGCGCTCAACAACAAGCCCTTTCGCTACCACGCCCGCTCGTGGGAGATGACTCAGCACGCGCTGGTATCCCCGCACGATGCGTTCGGCAGCAACCTGTATGCGCACGTGCTGCGCGGCAGGCTGATGCGCATGGTGCCGCGCGAAAACGAAGCGATCAACGAGACCTGGATCGCCGATCGCGACCGCTTCGGCTTCGAGGGCATGTACTCGCAGGATCGCGTGACCGAACCCATGGTGCGCATCGACGGCGCGCTGCGCGCCGTCGAATGGGAAGTGGCGCTCAACGCGGCGGCGGAGGGACTGCAGCAAGTCGTCGCTGCGCACGGTGGGTCCGCACTGGGATTCTTGGCCTCGCCCATGGCCACGGTCGAGGAGCTCTACCTGCTGGGGCGGATTGCGCGGGCCTTAAGCTGCGCCAACATCGATCACCGGCTGCGCCAGTTGGATTTCAGAGATCAGCAAACCGACGCCGCGTTTCCTCATCTGGGGCGCACCATAGCCGACGTCGACCGCCTCGAAGGCGTGCTCGTCATCGGGTCGAACCTGCGGCAGGAAATGCCCTTGCTGGCGCATCGCGTGCGCAAGGCCGCGCTCAAAGGCGCGAAAGTCGCGTTCCTCAATCCGCGCCGCTTCGAATATATGTTCCCGATCGCCGCCTACGCCGTGGCGGAGGATTTGGTCCGGGAGCTCGCGGCCGTGGTGCGCGCGGCGGCGGCAATCGGCAACGTGCCGGTGCCGGCGGGAATCGCCGCGGCGGCGGTCGACGACTCTCACCGGGCGCTCGCCGGAGCGCTCATGAACGGCGCTCGACATGCCGTCATTCTCGGAACCTTGGCTCAGCGACACCCCGCTTATGCGGAGCTCAAGTCGCTGGCGGGCGTGCTGGCGCAATTGTGCTCGGCCAGCGTGGGCTACCTCACCGAAGGCGCCAATGCGGCGGGAGCGTACCTGGCGGGGGCTGTGCCGCACCGCGAGCCGGGCGGGGCGCCCGCCGCTTCGGTTGGCTTGTCGGCTCGCGCCATGCTGGAGTCGGCTCTCAAATCCTATGTGCTCTTGGGCGCGCTCGATCCGGCGGCGGATTTTGCAGCCGGGGCCGGAGCGCTCGGCAGCGCAGAACGGGTGGTGGCGGTGACCACGCATCTTCCGGAGAGCTTGCGCTCTGTGGTGCACGTGGTACTGCCCATCGGGTCTTTCGCCGAAACCTCCGGCACCTATGTCAATGCCGAGGGACGCTGGCAAAGCTGGGCGGGCGCGTCGAAACTGCTCGGCGAGAGCCGGCCCGGCTGGAAGGTGCTGCGTGTGCTCGCGAACTTGTTGAACCTGCACGGCGTCGATTATGTGAGCTCGGAAGAAGTTCGCGACGCGTTGAAGGCGGTGAGCGGGGCGCGCATCGAACCCTCGCCTCTCAGCGGCAGCGGCGCGAGCGCTGTCGCCGGTGCCGGGGTGGCCGGCGCGGCATCCGGGGCCTGGGTGGATATACCGCCGTACCAGGTCGATGCGCTGGTGCGTGGATCCGAGGCTCTGTCGAAAACCAAGGACGGGCGCATGGCCCGCCTCGTGATCTGAATGTGGCAGTGGGGACCGCTGCGGGATTGGCTGTCCGGCGTCATCACGCCGTACTGGACTTTTCCCTTGTTGACGCTGGTGCAGGCGGGCATCGTCCTGGTGTGCATCATTCTCACCATGGCCTTCTACACGCTGGCGGAGCGCAAGGTCATCGGCTGGATTCAAGCGCGCAAGGGCCCGAACCGCATCGGCGGCCTGTTGATTCCAGGGCTGGCCCAGCCCTTCGCCGACGTCGTCAAGCTCATGTTCAAGGAGATCTTGATCCCGGCGAACGCGAACGGGTTCCTGTTCCGCCTGGCGCCGTTCCTGGCGCTGGTCCCGTCGATGGCGATTTGGGCCGTCATTCCCCTGTCCCCCGAACACGCCTTCGCCAATATCGATGCCGGGCTTCTGTACATCCTGGCGCTGACCTCCATGGGGGTGTACGGCGTCATCCTCGCCGGATGGGCCGCGAACTCCAAGTACGCCTTCTTGGGCGCCATGCGCTCGGCCGCGCAGATCGTCGCCTATGAAATCGCCATGGGTTTCGCCATGGTGGGCGTGTTGATGGCGGCGGGCAGCCTGAATATCGGCGACATCATTCACGCGCAGCGCGGCTTGTTCGGTTGGAACTGGACCTGGCTGTTCCCGCTGCTCCTGGTGTACTTCATTTCGGGTGTTGCCGAGACCAATCGCGCCCCCTTCGACGTCGCCGAGGGAGAATCGGAAATCGTCGCCGGCTTCCATGTCGACTATTCCGGCATGGCGTTCGCGCTATTTTTCATCGCCGAATACGTCAACATGATCTTGATCTCGGCGCTGACCGTCATTTTCTTCTTCGGCGGATGGCTGTCGCCCTTCGACGGCTGGCTGTCCGAGGATTCCTGGCTGGCCACGCCCAGCTTTTTCTGGTTCGGCTTGAAGACCTTGTTCCCCATGTTCACATTTCTGTGGCTGCGCGCGACGTTCCCGCGCTACCGCTACGATCAGATCATGCGATTGGGCTGGAAGGCGCTGATTCCGGTCACCTTGGTGTGGCTCGTCGTCGAGGGCTTCATGGTTTATTTCCAGGTCGGACCGTGGAAGGGGAACCTCTAATGCAGGGCATTCGAAATTTCCTTAAGACTTTCCTGTTGTGGGAACTGGCGCAGGGGCTGTGGGTGACGTGGAAGGGGCTGTGGGCGCCCAAGGTCACCGTGAACTATCCGGAGGAGAAGACTCCGCAGAGCAACCGCTTCCGCGGTCTGCATGCGCTGCGGCGCTATCCCAACGGCGAGGAACGCTGCATCGCCTGCAAGCTGTGCGAAGCCGTCTGCCCGGCGCTCGCCATCACCATCGAGTCGGACGTGAGCGCCGACGGCACGCGCCGCACCACCCGCTACGACATCGATTTGTTCAAATGCATCTTCTGCGGCTTTTGCGAGGAGGCGTGCCCGGTCGACGCCATCGTCGAGACGCGGCTGCATGAATACCATATGGAAAATCGCGGCGAGAACATCATGAGCAAGGACAAACTGCTCGGCATCGGCGAACGCTATGAAGCCATGATCGCGGCCGATCGCGCCGCCGACGCGCGGTACCGCTGATGTTTCCGACCGTCCTATTTTTCATATTTGCAGCCGCGCTGGTCGCAGCCGCCCTGGGCGTCATTCTGGCCCGCAACCCGGTGTACTCGGCGCTGCTCCTGGTACTTTGCTTTTTCTTGAGCGCCGTCATCTGGCTGCTGCTGGACGCCGAGTTCCTGGGGATAGTGCTGGTC
>JBARBX010000748.1:0-5172 GCA_049793535.1 Steroidobacteraceae bacterium
GAACAAGGCCAGGGGCGGCGCCGTGCGCGCCAATTGGCGTGCACACATCGCCGCCAGGGATGTCCCGATGCCGGCGGCCGGCAGCGGCAATTTGAAGGCGCCGTGGGCCAGCAAATATTGCTGGCACATCGCAAAGTCTGCCGCTGCGGGTGCCGTCAATCCGCTTCGCTCCAGCGTTTCGCCCAAGTCCACCACGGCGAGGTCGAAGGTCGCCAAGTCCATGCCGCCCACGGCACGCTCGAGCAAGGTCTCCGTCGCGGCAAACCATGCCTCGCTTCCCGCGGCGACTTCCAAGGCGCCAAGGCCGGTGGGCAGAGGGCAGGCCACGGTCAGAGGAAATTGGCGTCCCACCCGATCGTTGCTGGGAACCAGCACACCCAGGACCGGGCTGCCGCCGCAAACACCCGCTTCCAGCGCGAAGCGCCACGGTGCAGCCTGCGTGTAGAGTTCGTTCCACGCGTCACCGGCCTGCGCACGCGCCATGTGCATGGCCTGCTGCAGCCACTGGTCCCAGGGTTCGACGAAGTCAGGGCCGAGACGGCGCGACAGGAAGTCGCCAAGCACCGGCAGCTTGCCGAAGAACCCCACTTGCACTGTCTCGGTCATGGCGCTCCGTCAACTACAATGAAAGCGCAGCAATTCAGGGTGTGCGAAAGGATTGCGGATGCTCGCCGCCTCGAGTTGCACTCGGGCGCTCTTGCCGCCCGCGCTGAACGTGAGCATGTAGCGCACGTCCGACTGCGGTTGGATCTGCGTTCGCTGCAGCAGCCGGAACCAGGCCCAAGGGCCCTGGAACGGCAAATTCGCGCCGGCGCCCGAACCCGACTCGAAGGTCACCGCCGCCTGTCCCGTGGGCCCGCCGGGCCAGGTCATGACTATGCCTCGCGCCGGTCCGTGCCGGTATTCAAACTCTTGCCCGTCGAGTTCCAGCAGGAACCGCGACGCATCTTGGTCCAGCGAATCCGCCGTCAAGGTGAAGCGCACTTCCGGCTGCTGGCTGCCGGGTTTGAAGAACGCCTCGCGAATCGCCGCAGCCGCCTGAAAGCGCTGCAATATTCCCGGCACACCGGTGGCGGCGCCCGCGCCCGGACGCCAATTCCAGGGCGTGCGCGTCGTGTCCACCAAGGGTTGCAAGGTGTCTCGAAAGAAGGTGTCGTAGACGCCGCCGTAGCCGAAAACCCGGCCGAAATCGGCAAGCGGCGCATCCACCGCACTCGACGGATCGAACGGATAGCGATTGCCGGCGACTTCCTTGCACGCCTGAACCACCTGCTCTTGATAGCGCCGCGCCAGTTCGGACTTCGCCTGATCGGTCACCACAGTGCTGCTGCGCTTGCCGACTTGCGCCACCAACTCGCCGATCTCCGGAGGCAGGACCGCCGCTTCGGCCTGCAACCCGCGAAACACGTCGGCTTGACCGGCGCTGGCCATGTCGCCCACGGAGCCGCCGCCGCCGGATTGAACGACCTTCTCCAACTGTTGCTGCGCCTGGCCGAACGATGCCAGCAGCCGGTCGATTGGCGCGGGACCTGCCGAGCTGTCGACGAGTTTGTGATAGGAATCGAAGTGCGCCGCGACTTTTGCGCCGGGCACATCGTTCGGATCGTTGGACGCGGCATCCGCGCCGAACACCTGCGATAGCTGCGAAGCCTTGGAACCCAGCGCTCCCAAGGCTGCGTCGGCCTTCGCGGTCAGCGGATTGTCGTCCTTGCGCAGCAAATTCGTCTGTCGATCCACAGCGACATAGAAGCCCTTCAACGGCGAGGCGGGACTGGCCAGGGTCCGCAGAAGTTCCGATAAATCCTGGCTATCGGTGGTCGGGCGGACGCGCACGTCGCTCAAAACCGCGTCCCAGGTGCGAATGTAATCCGCTTCGTAAAGTCGGGTGACATCGAGCGTCAGACGCGACATGTCTTGCAGCGATGGCGCGGTATCGCCCAGCACCCATCGGTCATCGGCGAATTGCTTGACCAGCGCGAGTTTGCCGCCGCGTTGAAATTCGTCGAACACGGCCTTGGTATAGAGCGCCGACACCGGATCGCTCAACGGGGCGCCGCTCTTGCGCACGAAGACCTTGTCGCTGCCGAGACCCGCGGCGGTGTCGAGGCGAATGGCGCGCTTCTTGTCGCCGGCATAGCCCAGTTTCAACCGGCTGTACATCAGCAAGGGCAGCGAGGCCTGCCGCAGCGCCTCGCGCACGCGTTGCACCAGTTCCGGGTCGGCGCTGAGCGGGCGCAGACGGTCGCGATCCTCCAGCAGCGCGGCGAAGTGAGTCTGTAGCTGGTCGCGAATATCCGGCTGAGTGGGAAACAGGCGGCGCCACTCGATGGTGGCAAGAAACCCGATCTGATCCGGCTCGAGGTGTTTCGGCTCGGACAGCATCAAGTAGGCTTTCAAGTACTCGTACAGCCGATCGGGCTCGGCGCTCGTGCTCAGAAGCCCCGCGCGGAAGCGATCGCCCAGCGCAGGCAGCAGCGAGCCGCTGAGTTCGCGAATGTAGGCATCGCGCGCCGCATCCCCGATACCCCTGCCCTGGTACAAGCCCCAGCGCATTTTAAACGGCCTGTCGGTTCGGTACTGCTCGGCCGTATCGACGACGGCACGCAGCGCGCCGAGCCGCGGCAGCGTGTCCGCAATGCCCTGAGCACTCACCGGGGCCGGCGGCGCCGGCGTCTGCTCGTAGTTGGCGATTTGCGCGGCCACCTGCTTCAGATAGTCTTTGTTGGCCGAGAAACTGTAGGCCAGCGCCACCACGCCCAGCACCGTGACGAGGGCGCACGCGATGTAACCCGCGTACTGCAATCCCAACAGACGCAATTCCAGCCGCCGATTGACCCCGGCAAGACCCGCCTCCGCGACCACCACATCCTTCAACAGGCGCTCGATGAAGTAGGAACGGCCCGAGGGCGGCACAGCGACCGCCTGCGAATCGAGCCCAAAGGTGCGCGCGATCGCACCCATCATGCGATCGATGGGCGTCGATTCCTGGGTGCCGCTGGTGAAGTACACGCCGCGCAGCAGCACGTTGGTATCGTAGCCCGTGGCGCCGAAGCTCTCCGTGAGGAAATCCGCGAGCATGGCTTTCAGCGAAGCGAACTGCTGCGGGAATGCGAGGATCGCCGCGCGGCGGCGCGGATCGCGGTCCGCCTCCAGCCGAGAAATCACCTTCTCTTGCAGCCGCGCCACCAGCGCATCGAATTCGCCCGCAAAGGCGCTCGGTGCGCCGCCGCTTTCGCTGGTCTCGATGGGGAACGTCGAACCCCACACTTGCGCGCGCCCGTCTTGCGCCAAGTCATCGAAAAACTCGACGAAGCCGGCGATCAGATCGCACTTCGTGATGAGCAGATAAACGGGCAGTCGGATCTTCAAGTGGTGGTTGAGCTCATCGAGTCGGCGGCGTACCGCGGCCACGTGGGCGCGGCGAGATTGCTCGTCCAGCAGCAGTAGGTCCGAAGCGCTGATGGCGATGAGCACGCCGTTGATCGGCCGGCGGCCCCGATACCGGCGCAGCAGCTTGAGGAACTCTCCCCACGCGGCGCCATCCGCGCTCGCGTCGGAGTCCTGCGTCGTGTAGCGCCCGGCGGTGTCGAGCAATACCGCCTGATCGGTGAACCACCAGTCGCAGTTGCGCGTGCCGCCGACGCCGCGCAGCGCGCCGGCGCCGAATTTCTGCGACAGCGGAAAGCGCAACCCGGAATTCACCAGCGCCGTCGTTTTGCCGGATCCGGGCGGCCCTATGATCACGTACCACGGCAAATCGTAGAGGCTGCCCGCACCCTTGCGGGACTTGCGCAAGGTCTCGACCGCTTCTGTGAAGCGCTCGCGCAGTTGCCGGCTGTCGAGCGATTCGCGTTGCGCGGCGCCCGCAGCCCCGCCCGATGCGGCGCTTTGCGAGGCCACCGCCGTGGCCAACTGGCTGTTGGAGCGCTGCGCGCGCAAGGAGCGGATCTGCAGCCACACCGCCCAGCAAACGACCAGCACCAATACCCCGACCAAGCGGCCGATGATCGACTCGAACGGCCGATGGTCCGCGAAGGCCAGGTACGGACCCAGAAACCAGAGAATCAGCGACAGCAGCACGACGCCAATGAGCGCCAGAAACCACTTTTGCTTGAATAGGGACAGCATGCTCTACAGTCCTGCGCGTTGGACGATTTCAACGCGGCGGTTGCGGGCTCGGTTTTGCGGCAGATCCGGCGGCGTATAGCGCGGTTCATCCGAACCGCGGCCGACTGCCTCGAGACGGCTGGTGCCGTTCATGGCGCTGCCGAGCAGTGCCACGACAGCAAGCGCGCGGGCTCGGGATAGTTCGTTGTTGTTGGCGAAGCGCAGCGAGGTCAGCGGCTGATTGTCGGTGTGCCCGACCACGGTGACCCGGCCCGGCACACGGTTGAGCGCCTGGCCGATCGCGTTGAGCAGGGCCGCGTAGCGCGGATTCACCGCGGCGCTTCCCGAGGCGAACATGTCGGCCTCCGGCAGCGTGACGATGGTGCGGTCGGCCCGTTCATCGACGCGCAGATCGCCGCTCAGTTCCTGCGGCGCCAGCAAGGCCTTCAGCCGCGGACCCGCCGAGGGCGCCGCGCTGTTCGCATACATCGGCTCGAGCCCGATCCGCGACAGTGCACTCATGACAGGCTCTGAATTGCTGCCGAGCCGCGCGTAGAGAAATACAAACGTCACGACCAGGATGGCGAGCGCGCCGAGCGCCACGATCCACAGGGGCACGAAGCGCGCGACGCGGTTGCGGCGATCCGTCAGCCCCTGCCAACGCGGCGACAGATCGCCGGGTACGGCACCGCGCTGCATCTGGATGCGCTGGTAAAGATCGCGTTGCACGTCGGCGAGCCGCGCGGCACCGCGCTCATCGAGCCGATAGCGGCCTTCGAATCCGAGCACGATGCAGGCATACATCAGTTCCATCAAATCGATGTAGCGTGGCGGATCGGCCATGAGCCGCTCCAGAATCAAGAAGAACTTCTCGCCTCCGAAGGCCTCGCGGTGGAACACGACCAGCATGGTCTGCCCGGCCCACTCGCTCTGCGCTCCCCAGGGTGTATTGAGCACCGCTTCGTCGAGTGCCGAGCACAGCGCGTAGCGTGCGGCGAGCACGTCCTCGGCGCTCGCGCCGGCGCCGCGTGCGCGATTTTCAAAATTGCGGATCTCTTCGATGAC
>JBARBX010000749.1:0-5629 GCA_049793535.1 Steroidobacteraceae bacterium
GGCTCGAATCGGTGGCCGCCGGGCGCGAATCTCTGGGAAGAGTGCGCGGCACCGGCTTTTTGCTGGGCTTGGAAGTCCTGGGCGCGGATTTCAAGTCCGAGAAGCGGCGCGCCAAGCGCATCATCAACGCATTGGCCTCCGAGTCCCGCATCCTGATCGGCTACGAGGGACCGCATGCCTCCATACTCAAGCTGCGGCCGCCCATGCCGTTTCGGCCCGAACACGCCGATCTCCTGGTAAGCGCCATCGACGCCGCGGCAGCGGCGGTGGACGCCGGCGGCCCGGATTAGCTTCCGCCGGAACCCAGCAGCCGCTCGAACTCCGGGACTATCTGAAACAGGTCGCCCACCAACCCGACATCGGCGACCTCGAAGATCGGCGCTTCGCCGTCCTTGTTGATGGCCACGATGGTGCGTGCGTCCTTGATGCCCGTCAGATGTTGAATGGCGCCGGAGATGCCGATGGCAATGTAAATCTCCGGGGAAATGATCTTCCCGGTCTGCCCGACTTGCATTTCATTCGGCGCGTAGCCGGCATCGACGGCGGCGCGGGAGGCGCCCACGGCCGCGCCGATCTTGTCCGCGAAGCTGAACAGCAGCTTGAAGTTCTCCGCGCTGCCGAGAGCGCGGCCGCCCGATACGACGCGGGCCGCCGTTTGCAGATCCGGGCGATCGGTCGAACCGCTCTTGGCTCCGACGTAACGGGTATGCGAGGGCAGAGCGACATCCACGGTCTTGGATGAGATGGCGGCGCTGCCGCCGTTCGCCGCGGCCTCGAAGGAGGCGACGCGCACGGTGGCGACGAGCTTTCGCGCAGGATCGGCTTCCACCGTCACAATGGCGTTGCCGGCGTACGTCGGGCGTTTGAAGCGATAGGCTGCCTCCACCGCCATCAAATCGCTGACCTGCGGCACGCCGAGCAATGCCGCGACTCGCGGCATGAGATCCTTGCCGAAACTCGTCGACGGGCCGAACACATGGGTGTAGTCGGCCGCGAGCGCGGCCAGTTGCGGCGCGAAAACGGCGGCAAGCGGATGCTCGTTCTGCGGGCGATCCACCCGCAGCACCGATTTTACGCCCGCAACGGCGGCGGCTTGGGCGGCGACCGCCGCGGTGTCCGCGCCCAGCAATGCCACGGTGATCTCGCCGTCCCCGATGAGGCCGGCGCAGGTGACGCACTTCGCGGTGGCGGGATTCAGCGCCTTTCCGTCGTGTTCGCCGACGATGAGTATCTTGTGCATTAGATCAAACCCTTCTTCTTGAGTACGTCCACCAATTCCGCCACGTCCTTCACCATCACGCCCTTCTGACGCTGGGGGGGCGGCTCGGTTTTGATGGTCTTGAGCAGCACAGCGGCGCTCACCCCGAGCGCGTCGAGCGAGGTCACGTCCAGGGGCTTTTTCTTGGCCTTCATGATGTCGGGCAGCTTCACGTAGCGCGGTTCATTCAGGCGCAAATCCACGGTCACCACCGCCGGCAGATCGACTTCGATGGTTTCAAGTCCGGCATCGACCTCGCGGGTGACGGCCGCCTTGCCGCCGGAGATTTCCACTTTCGAAGCGTAGGTTGCCTGCGGCCGCTCCCAGACCGCCGCGAGCATCTGGCCGGTCTGATTCGCATCATCGTCGATCGCCTGTTTGCCCAGCAGGATCAGGTCGGGGTTCTCTTTCTTCGCCAGGGCCAGAAAGACGCGGGCGGCGGTCAGCGGTTCCACCGCAGCATCGGTCTGTACCAGAATCGCCCGGTCGGCTCCCATGGCGAGCGCGGTGCGCAACTGCTGTTGAGTGTCGGCGACGCCGATGCTCACCGCGACGACCTCGGCGTTCGTGCCGCGCTCCTTGATGCGCAGCGCCTCCTCGAGCGCAATCTCGTCGAACGGATTGACGCTCATTTTCACGCCGTCAAGCATGACGCCGCTGCCGTCGGGTTTTACCCGGATGCGCACGTTGTAGTCGACGACGCGCTTGATGCAAACCATGATCTTCTGCATTGATGTGTTCCTGGTCCCTATCTTACAATTAACGGACGGGGCCGCCTCGGCCCCGTTAATTTCGGCGCGCCAGCGCCTAATAAGTGGTTTGGGGCGCGCCTCGTTTGCGTGCCTCGGCCTGCTGTTCCGCAAATAATATCTCTATCCGGGCCGCGCACTGGCGCAGTTTGGGCAGGAAACGATCGAGCCCCATTTTGAGCGGCAGGGCCGAAGATGCAAAGCGCACGGTCAGGCTCGCCAACGCCCGATCGTCGATGAGTATCGGCACGGCCAGGCTGACCTCCTCCACCAGGCGGCGCGTCCGCATCGCCGTCGCGTGTCCCGCCGCCTTGATCTCGGCGAGCGTGCGCACCAGCTCGGCGCGTGCCCGCGCGGGCCGGTCCTCTTCTTTGTTCGAGCGCGCCAGAATCTCGATGAGCGAGTCGCGCTGCGTCGCCGGTGAGTGCGCGAGATAGACGCGGCCGCTCGCCGTCGTCAGCAACGGCACGCGAAACCCGGCGGAATAGCGCTCGATCGCCAGCGGGGTCAGGTGATCGGTACATTCGCGCATCAGCATGGTCGTCCCGGACAACGTGGCCATGCAGATCGGCCAGACGATTTCGCGGCATAGATCCTGAATGATGGGCTTCGCGATTTGAGTCACCCACGCCTCGTCGTCGAAGCCGTCGCTCAAGGCGCGCACCTGAATGGTCAACCGGTAGCGTTCGTCGGCGGAATCTCGAAATACGAATCCGGCGTCGCACAGAGTCTCCAAGATCCGATAGACGGTGGTGCGCGGCAGGCGGATTTCGTGGGCTACTTCCGATACGCTCGCGCCGTCGCGGAGATTCAGCACGGTCAGCGCGTCGAGGCCGCGCATGAGCGCACGGATGGGGCGTGTGGATTCCATGAAACCTCGATCAGATCGGGCCGCGTATTTTAGGGATCGCCGCTTCGCTTGTCCACCTTGCGGTCAATCGATAGACTGGAGCGGATGCTGCGCTATTTCCTGATCCGCCTGGCCGGCGCGGTTCCCACGTTGTTCATCATCGTCACCCTGAGTTTTTTTCTCATCCATGCCGCGCCGGGCGGTCCGTTCGATCAAGAGCAATCGCTGCCGCCCGAGATCATGGCCAACCTGCAGAGCGCCTACGGGTTGGATCAGCCCACCCTGACCCAGTACGGACGCTACCTGCGCGCGCTGGCGCATGGGGATTTCGGGCCGTCGTTCAAGTACAAGGATTTTTCGGTGACGGAGCTCATCGGCCAGGGGTTTCCCGTGACCTTCGAACTCGGGACGATCGCGATCGCCGTGGCGTTGATGCTTGGAATTCCCATCGGCACCTTCGCAGCCCTGCACCGCAACTCCGCCGCCGACTACGCCACGATGTCGCTGGCGGTGTTGGGTATCGCCATCCCGACGTTCGTGGTGTTGCCGTTTCTCGGTTTGTTGTTCGGTATCTATCTGCATTGGTTGCCGGTCGCCGGCTGGGAACCCGGTTCCGTCCGGCATCTGGTGCTGCCGGTGGCCGCGTTGGCGCTGCCGCCGCTCGCCGTGATCGCGCGGCTGGTGCGGGCAAGCATGCTCGAGCTGCTCGGCAGCCCGTTCATCCGTACGGCAATCGCCAAGGGGCTGCCGCTTCGAACGGTGATCCTGCGGCACGCGATGCGGCCCGCCTTGTTGCCCGTGGCGAGCTTTCTGGTTCCGGCGGTCGCTTCGATCATGACCGGCTCTCTGGTCGTCGAATCGATCGCGGGCCTTCCAGGCATCGGACGATACATGGTGCAAGGCGCGCTCAATCGGGACTACACGCTGGTCCTGGGGATGGTGATTATTTACTCCACTTTGCTTATTCTGATGGGCCTTCTCGTCGACCTCGTGTATGCCTGGCTCGATCCACGCGTGGGACTCGCGCGATGAGAGGGCTGGCAAGTGGTGCGGTGAGCCGCTTGCAATCGAATCCCGGCGCCGTTTGGGCGCTGGCGGCGATCCTCTGCATGATTGCACTGGCGCTCATCGGGCCGTGGTTCACCCCGAACGGCAGCGAAACCTTGGATTGGTCGCACGTGGCGTCGCACCCGGCGCTGCAGAATGCGCATTGGTTCGGCACCGACAGGCTGGGGCGCGACCTGTTCACGCGCACGCTCGAGGGCGCACGCGTCTCGATGGCCGTCGGCCTGGTGGCCAGTGCCGTCAGTTTAGCCGTGGGGATTGGCTACGGCGCGATCGCCGGCTACGTCGGCGGCCGCACCGATCATGCGATGATGAGAATCATCGAAATATTGAGCGGGCTGCCGCTGATATTCTTCGTCATATTCCTGACCGTCATTTTCGGCCGCAGCGAATATCTTCTGTTTCTATCGATCGGCGCGGTCGGCTGGCTGACCATGGCGCGCATCGTGCGGGGACAGACCTTGAGCATTCGGCGGCGCGAATTCATTGAAGCGGCGATCGCCTCGGGCGCCGGCACCGCGCGCATCATCGTCAGACATGTGATACCCAACCTCATCGGACCGGTGATCGTCTACGCCACGCTGACCGTGCCCCAGATCATCATGTTCGAAAGCTTCCTGAGCTTTCTCGGGCTCGGCATCCAGGAACCGCATGCCAGCCTCGGAACGCTGATCGCCGAAGGTGCGGGTGAGATGGAGGCGGCACCTTGGATATTGCTGGTACCCGGCGGATTTCTGGCGCTGCTGCTGCTGTCGCTCAACATCTTGGGCGACGGCTTGCGCGACGCCCTCGACGTCAAGGACGAGAAGTGACCGCGGCGCTGCGCATCGAGGACCTCAGCGTCGATTTTACCCGGCGCGGTGCGCGGATTTCCGCGGTGCGCCAGGTGTCGATGGAAGTGGCGTCCGGCGAGTGCATCGGGGTCGTGGGCGAGTCCGGGTCCGGCAAGACCCAGGTGTTCATGGCGGCCATGGGGTTGAACGCGGGCCAGGCCGTGGTGGAGGGCCGGGTGCGCTTCGAGGATACGGACATTCTCGGGGCCGGCCCCACCGAGTTGAACCGTGTTCGCGGCTCGAAGCTGACGATGATCTTCCAAGATCCGATGACCTCACTTACACCGCACTTGACAGTCGGCGTGCAGCTCGCCGAAGTCCTGGTATGCCATGCCGGCAAGTCATGGAGCGAGGCGCGCGCCGCCGCGCGGCGCATGCTGGAGCGCGTGCGCGTGCCCGAAGCCGAGCGCCGCTTGAATCAATATCCGCACGAACTGTCGGGCGGTCTGCGCCAGCGGGTGATGATCGGCATGAGCCTGATGTGCGAGCCGACGCTCGTGATCGCGGACGAGCCCACCACGGCGCTTGATGTGACCGTGCAGGCGCAGATCATCGGTCTGCTGCGCGCGTTGCGCGCCGAGGCCGGCATGGCGCTGGTGTTGATCAGCCACGATCTCGCGGTGGTGGCCGGACTCGCCGACCGGATCCTCGTCATGTATGCGGGGAGAATCGTCGAGAGCAGCGGCGCCGGCGCCCTGTTCGCACGCCCGCTGCATCCATACACGGCAGAGCTGTTGAAGTGCATCCCCAACCTGTCGGGCCCGAGGCTCGAGCGATTGCCGACTCTGCCCGGACAGCCGCCGCGGCCCGGAGAGGCGTTCCTGGGATGCGCGTTCGCGCCGCGCTGCGCGCGGGCGGCGCAGCGCTGCCGGAC
>JBARBX010000750.1:0-4240 GCA_049793535.1 Steroidobacteraceae bacterium
CGTGGCGTTGTCGAAGCGGATCGCGCCGGTGACTCGCGCCGGGAGATCGACGGGATGGGCCGGCGCGCCGATGGCCGGCCGGGCCTGCAGCAACTCGCCCAAGCGCTCCATGGCGCCGGCGGCGCGCTGCACCTCGCCCCACATTTCCGTGAGCGCGGCGGCGGAGCTGCCGACGAAACCGGCATACAGCAGGAATTGGAACAATTGTCCGCCGGTCATGGTGCCTGCGAGCACCTGGCGCACACCCAGCCACAACACGAAGGTGATGCCCGCAAATACCAGGCCGATGCCGAACGCCGTGAGCGCCGCGCGCACGCGCGTGCGGCGCACCGCGGCGGCGAAGCTGTCTTCGACCGCCGTGCGATAGCGTTCGCTTTGCAGTTCCTCGAGCGTGAATGCCTGCACCGTCTGGATGGCATTCAAGGTCTCGCCGGCGAGACCGCTGGTATCGGCGATGCGGTCCTGCGAGGCGCGCGACAATGAGCGCACGCGCCGCCCGATGATGATGAGGGGCGCGACTACTACCGGAATCAGCACCAGCATGATGCCCATCAATTTGGCGTTGGTGAGCCCCATCATGACCAGCCCGCCGACGACGCTGAGGGAGGACCGCAGGATGATGGAGAGATTCACGCCGGAGATGGCCTGCACCAGGGTGGTGTCGGTGGTCAATCGCGACAGCACCTCGCCCACCCGGGTGGTTTCGAAAAACAAAGGATCCATGCGAACCACCCGACGGTAGACCGCGGAGCGCAGGTCCGCGACCACGCGCTCGCCCAGCCAGGTCACGAGATAGAAGCGCAATGCGGCAAATACGCCGAATATCACCGATGCCGCCAGGAACCCGATGAGGAATCGAGTCAGGATCGCCGCGTCCTTGGCGGCAACCACATGGTCGATGAGTTCGCGCAGCGCCACCGGCAAGGCCAACATGGCCGCCGCCGCCACCAACAGCGCGGCCAAAGCGGCCATCATCATGCCCCGATAGGGCAACAGGAACGGCAGCAGCGAACGCAGCGGATTCAGGCTCTTGGCGCGGGGACGGGGGGCGTTTGCACTCATGCCGGCCATGATCCCACAACTTGACGTTGCGCGCCGACAACGCGGGCGGCGACTCATATCCCTTGCTCGTTGCCTTTCGGGCCACGGCCAGCTAAGGTGCAATCTCAAGGGAATTGGCGCGCAGAACGAGCGTACATCGTTCAAATCAAAATGGGGATGCGTCATGCGGGGATGCCTGAAAAATCGTGAGTTGCAGAAGGGCCACGTCCGGATCGCGCGCATGGCCGCCGTCGCCGGCGCTCTCGCCCTGGCGGCGGTTCCGAATCTGGCGCGCGCCGATGCGGCGGCGGCTACTGAGGAAACCGGGCCGCTGCAGGAAATCGTCGTCACCGCGACACGCCACGAGGAGGGCTTGAGCAAGGTTCCGATCAGCGTCACGGCGCTGACCCAGGATGCGATGGACATTCGCGGCATCAAGGACTTCCAGGACGTCGCCCGCTTCACCCCCGGGGTCAACGTCGACAATTCAGGCACCAACAACATCTCGATTCGCGGCATCGCCTCGAGCGGCGGCGCCGGCACCACGGGCATTTACATCGACGACACGCCGATTCAGATTCGCGCGCTGGCCTTCAATCCCGACGACACCCTGCCGAAGTCCTTCGACGTCGATCGCATCGAGGTGCTGCGCGGCCCGCAGGGCACGCTGTTCGGCGCGGGCTCCGAGGGCGGCACGGTGCGCTACATCACCACCCAGCCCAGTCTGACCAAGAGCAGTCTCTACAGCCGCGAAGAATATTCCTACACGGAAGGCGGCGCGCCGAGCTACGAAGCGGGCGTGGCCGGCGGCACACCCCTCATCGACGGCACGCTCGGCGTGCGCGCCACGGTGTGGTACCGCCGCGACGGCGGCTGGATCGATCACATCGACCCGGTGTCGCTCGACACCACCCAGAAGAATGCGAACTTCGACCAGACCACCTTGATTCGCGTGGCCGCGGTCTGGGCGCCGAACGACAAGTGGACCGTCACGCCGAGCTACTACTACCAGGATCGGTACCGCAACGATGTCGAGAGCTACTGGGGGCTGTACTCGAACCCCGGCAGCGACAATTTCGTGAGCGCGGATCCCACGGAGCGTTCCGACCCGGACACGTTCTACCTGCCCGCGCTTAAAGTCGAGGGCGACCTGGGCTTTGCGAAGCTGATCTCGAACACCTCGTACTTTCACCGCAAGGAGGAGACGGGCTACGAGGGCACCTTGTACAACCTCGGATTTTATCAGACCTTCTTCGGACCCGGCTTTTCGCTGCTGCAGCCGCTGATGCTCGACGGCGACGGCGTCCATCTGCCGGCGGGCGCCACGAATTACCAATCCCCCGCCTCCATCGATAATTTTCAGCAGAACATCACGCAGGAAATTCGCCTGCAGTCGAACGATCCGACTTCACGGCTGATTTGGACCACGGGCGTGTTCTTCAGCGAGAATCGCCAGCGCTACCTGGAGCAGATTCACGACCCGCTGCTGAACGAATTGACTATGGCGGCGACCGGCATGCCTTACACCGACATCTTCACCGATGCAAACGGCAATCCTGTTCCCTATGACCCGCGCTATCCGAACGACTCGTACTTCCTGCTCACCAACGCCAAGGATCAGCAAACCGCGCTCTACGGCGAAGGAACCTTCAGCTTCACCGATGAACTCAAACTCACCTTGGGCGCGCGCTATTCGAAGTCCAAGTATTCCTTTGTTTCGCTGACCGGCGGCCCGCAGCTCTTCAATGCTCCGGCCACGGTGGGTGCGGACAAGGATGAGAATGCCTTCACGCCGAAGGTGAGCTTTTCCTACCAGGCGGATCCGCACAATCTCTACTACTTCACCTATGCCAAGGGATTCCGTCCCGGCGGCGGCAACAATCCCGTGCCGTACGCGGCTTGCGCGACGGACTTCCAGAATTTAGGCATTTCGGGTTCGCCCCTGACCTTCAACTCCGACACGGTCAACAGCTTCGAGGTGGGAGCGAAGAACAATATCGACAACCGCATCAAGATCGCCAGCAGCATCTACTACCTCCGTTGGAACAATATCCAGCAAACCGTGGTGCCGCCGATCTGCCAGATCTCGTTCATCGCGAATCTGGGCCAGGCCACTGCCAAGGGCATGGACATCCAGGCGGAAATCGCGCTCACCGACACCTTCACCGTGGAACTCGCGACCGGCTACACCGACGCGCGTTACACCCAGGACTCGCGCCTCACGCCCACGGAGAGTCCGCCGGTAGTATCGAGCGGCGATGCCATCACGGGGCAGAGCGGCCAACCCAACGCGCCCTTCACTGCGACCATTGGCCTGGAGTACAAATTCACGGCATTCGATCATGAATCGTTCATTCGCGTGGACGACGAGTTCGAGAGCCGCGACAAATGGCCATCGCCGGGACAGGATCCGACCACCCAACAGTACGATTCCGCGAATTACGTGCTGGCCTCGACCAATTTCGCGTCCGCGCGCGCCGGTACCAACGTCGGCGGTTGGGAGATCGCCGCGTTCGTCGACAATCTCACCGACTCGCACACGGTCACGAACTACAACTGGACCATCGACCCGGGCGACGGCGAAAGCCGCCTGCAGCGCCAGTTCACGTTCCGCCCGCGAACCGTCGGCCTGACGTTCACCTTCCGGAAATAGACCTGACCGTTGGCGTACCGCGTGCGGGGTCTCAGCCTTGCACGCGGTACACGCGGTCGAATCGAGCGGCGGCGACGATGCCGTAGTCGCCGGGCGCATACTGCACCAACCAATCGCCGGCCTCGCCTCGCAAAAGGTCGCCGCCCGCCGAGCGTTCGACGGCGAATGCGACGGCCATGCGCTTGGCAAGGATGGTCACCGGCCGATTGCGATATCGCCCCGGTTCGCCGGGGCGTATCGGCCCTTCCGGCCGGTACTTCGCGTCGAATCGATTCCGGGAGACGCACCAGCGGTCTCCCGTCGAACCGGTCAGCAGCGCGTCCCCAACTTCATAGCAATTGCCGCCGACTGCGCTCTCGAGCACTCCCGGCGCCGCCGCGAATTCAACCCACACCACCTCATCCTTTACCGCTCGGCAGGCCGCAGCGTCGCGGGTAAGATCGGGATTCTCGAGCTTCAGGACCATGCCCGCATGCTAGCGCATCGCCGGTTGCACGCGGTTTTGCGCGGTGTTACTGTCGGCCAGGAATTATCTGACCATATAAC
>JBARBX010000751.1:0-1701 GCA_049793535.1 Steroidobacteraceae bacterium
GAAATACAAACACTGTTGTCTGCGCGCGGCGGCCAACTCCGCCGACTCGCCGGACGCGCTCTCCTGGCGGCGGGTACGGCGGGCGCTGGACGAGTTCGCCATGGCGAGCACGCTGCTCGCTTTTGTCGCCGATACGTACGGTCCCGAAGCGCTTGAAGAGGCCTGGGAGGAATTTTCCGGCGCTGAGGAACCTTTTGATCCCGAGACCCCGCACATCCAGGTCTTCATGCCCTGGTTCTTTCATCGCTGGTCGCCAGATCCGTACGGCACCGCGATTGCGGACACGGCGCTTCACGAGCGCAGTCCGACCAATCTTTTTCTCGAACGCAGAGGTGCACGGCTGAACCCGGTGATACGACGATACCTTGGGTCCTGCCTGGAGGCTCCCTTCAGTTTCCACGAGATTCTGCGATGCGATCCCGGGCACGGGTTTCTGGCCCGTGATCTTTTCACAGGCGAGGAACGCGCGGTGCTGGAGCGGAGCGCAACCCAGGGGATGCAATCCGGCGATATCGTCTTCGGCCAGCTGGTCGCGGCGGAGGGCATCACCATACTCGAGGCTGCCTCGCTTTGCCTGATCCCGCCGATCTACAAGATCGAGCTCATCGATTTCCGCAAGGAATTGCCGCGGGGCGAGCCCCGTTTCACCGCCGCAACCCTTGGTGAATGGGACCTCGAGCTCATCGAGCGTTACTTGGACATCATGGACAAGGTGCTGCATCCTCAGGTCCCGAAGCTTCACAACACCGATGGCGAACCGCTCGAGATGCACCGCCTGACGTTCGATATCGATTCCCCCGAGAAGGTACTCGATGCGCTTAAATCGCTCGATCCGGACCGCTCCGCGGAAGAATTCCTCGCCGCCACGGAACGTACGGCACGAGGCAATTTCAAGTGCGTGCAATTCAACTGGACGAAGCGGGGCAATCGATTGCACGAAAGCTGGTCCACTACGATCATCGGCCACCTCGAGATCAAGGGGCGGCGATTGGTGGCCGAAGTCAACTCTGCTCGCCGGGCTCAGGAATTCAAAACCCTTGTCCAGGAGCGCTTGCCAGGTGAGGCACGGCTTCGCGTTGACCGCATTCAGTCGGTCGAAAAAATGTTGGCCGAGCGCAACCGCACCGGCACAGAGGAGTCCGTACGGGAGGCGGAATCCGACGCGCTCGCGGAACTCCCCGAGATGCAGGCCCGTATGCAGCATATAATGGCTGAGCACTTCGAACGCTGGGTAACGGAGAAAATTCCGGCGCTCAACGGGCGAACGCCACTCGAGGCAGTCCGCGACCCAGAGGGACGCGAGAAAGTCATGGCGCTCGTCATAGAGGCAGAGCGCAGTGCGCGCCGCATGAAGCCGCCTGTGGATCCAGTTACGCTGCGCCGGGTCCGGGAGCGGCTGGGGCTCACAGACGATTGAGAACCGTCTTGCGCTTCTGCGCCTTGCGCTCACGCTGAATGGCGCGTTCGCGCAAAATCGCAATTTAAGTTTGGAAGATTGGAGTAGCGCGAGGTCCACGGTTGTTTCGAACTCGGGTGGCACCGTACACGTTCTGGCGACGTCCAGCGCGATGTCCACGTTCCTGTTCTGATATCGCCCGCCTTATCATGCGTCAAACGGCGGTGGCTCTTGAATACCTCCGCTAACGGGGGGAATTCGAATGCCCATTGCAACGCTCGCAGCACGATCGACCAGCGCCGAGT
>JBARBX010000752.1:0-1722 GCA_049793535.1 Steroidobacteraceae bacterium
ACGATGACCAGATCGTTCTCGAGCAGATCTTCCCCGGGAATATTCGGATAGTTGAGATGCCGGTACTTGGGCGGTGAGCCCGGCACGGACGCAGTGGTCGGCGCGGCAACCGGCTTGAGCGTCACCCAGATCATCTCGATGGGCGCGGTGCCGGTATTGGTGCCGCCCAGATCAGCATCGTCGACTACACCCCCGGCGGCGTCGCGCCACATAACCCGGCCATCGCGCCACAGCGTCGATCGCCCGTCTCGAGCGGTCAACACGCCGCCTTTCACGAACACCAGCAGCTGATCCCCGGGGTGCGTGCGCCGGCCCGTCGATTGCCCCGGCGGAATCACGAACTTCTGTACCAACACTCGTGGGTTGTCCAACAGCACTTCACCCTGCAGATGCTCGTATAGGGGTCCGTACTGCATGGCGCTCGCCGCGGCGCGGGCGCCTTGCGGGCCCATGGGAACCAAGGGCAGCAACGCGAAAGCCAGAGTAGACGCCGACGGTAGCTTCAATGGAGATCTCCCTTACACGAGTTTCAGATCGACCGGCGCGACTTGTTGAAACACCCGGGCGCTTTGGTCGGGCGCCAGTCCCCAGAGCGAACGGAACAACCCGCCGAGCACGGCGCGATAGTCGTTGAGCACGGGATAGTCCCGGTCTTGGAACAGCGTGCCGCGGTTCACCGGCCGCTGCTCGCCGAGGATGGCGCCGCCGTTGATGGCACCGCCCAGCACCCAGTACACCGTGCCGTGGCCGTGATCCGTCCCGCGGTTGCCGTTCTCGCGAAACGTGCGGCCGAATTCCGAGAGCACCACGACCACGGTGTTGTTCCACTCGGCCCCCAGCGACTGCGAAAACGCCTGCAGGCCGCGCGCGAGGCCGGCGAGATTGGTGGGCAGGGAGCCCTGGGCACTGCCCTCCCCGACATGAGTGTCCCAACCGCCGACATCGACGAAGCCGATGCGGTACTTGTCGCGCATCAGACGGCCCATCCGTTCGGCTTCCAGTTCGAAGCCCTTGGGGGTGATGGCATCGCGATTGGCGGCTTTCATTTCGTCCGCCATCTCCTGCATCTCCTGCGCCACCTGCTGGCGCAGCTCCAAGCCGTCCTTGACGGCCGATTCTAGATGATGACCCACGTACATGCCGCTGAGTATGCCCGCCTGCCGCTCATCGAAGGGCGGTTTGCCGACGTTCTTGAGCGAGAGGTTGGGAACGGTGGTCGCGCCCGCAAAAGCCAGCGGCAGCGAGTCGGTGAAGGCGATGGACGCATTGCTCGCGGCCGAGCCGAGCACGGCATCCGAGAGCCGGCCGAGAAACCCCGAGCGATAGTTGCGCGCGGCGTACGAGGGCTGGCCGAGTTCGATGCTGTCCTGGGTTTCAAAGTGGCTGCGCGACAAATCGTCCGTGCCGGCAAAGGGTACGAAGGCAACCTGCCTCCGCTGGTACATCGCGCCGATCGTGTCGCGCACGGCCGGCGCCAGCGCCCAGTCGGCATCCAGCACCAGCGCACCGGTGCCTGAAGCGTCGGGACGCGCGATGGCGATGGTGGGGCGAGCCTCGTAGTAGTAGCTGCTGGAATAGGGAATCAACAGATTGGTGGAATCGTAGCCGCCGCGCAGGAATACCAGCAGGAAGCGCGGCCCCGAGACCGGCGCGGCGAACAGGCGGCCGGCGACGATGTTCGCGCCCGCGCCGGCGAGAGCGGCGCCGCAGAGTTTGAGTAGA
>JBARBX010000753.1:0-7781 GCA_049793535.1 Steroidobacteraceae bacterium
GGCTTATCCTTGGCGTACGCTTCAAAATAAAGGCCGATTTGCGCAGGGCCGGGTTGTCACCCGGGCGATTTTCGCGAATAACGGCGCGAAGAACAGGGATGGGCCATGAATATCAATCTCACTCGAGGGTTTTTGTCGGCGGCCGCAGGCAGCCTGTTGATTCTGAGCGGAACGCTGTGCGGCTGTGCCTCGTCCCGCGTTCTCAAGAATCCCCTGCCGCCGACCCAGGCGAACCTGGGTTGGGGCGCCTCTGCCCCCGACGGGGTGAAACTCGAAATCAATGAACTCATATTCCGCGACGGCGGCGGCAGCTGGGTGAAGAAAGCGAACTGGGATGAATACGTGCTCACCATCGAGAATGGTTCGCAGGACGTGCTCGAGATTCAAAGCATTTACCTCTATAGCGACAGACTTCCGGCACCCGCGCAGAGCAGCACTGCCCGAGAACAGCTCGATGCCCGATCGAACGGTACTCTCCGGGCGCTGAAGGACACGGGTATCGTCGCGGGCGTTGGAATCGTGGGACCCGGGGCGCTGATCATCGCGGGAGTCGGTACCAGCGGCGGCGTGCTATCGGCGTCAACCGCCGGCGCAGCCGCGGCGGCCGTGGGGATCGTCGCCATCCCGGTCGGTCTGATCGGCGGCACCGTATACGTCATCAATCGCCACAGTCGCGACAAGAAGGACAAAGTGCTGGTGCAACACATCATCGAGGAGCGAGGGTTCATCGTCCCGCTGCAGCTCTCCGCGCAAGATCAAGCGACCAAGAGCGCGTTCTTCCCCATCACGCCCGCGCCGACCCGGCTGGTCGTCAATTATTCGCTGCGAGGCATCGTTCGCGACATTTCGGTGGAATTGCCCGGCCTCTCGGGCCTGCATTTGAAAGCAACGCATGCGGCCTTGGTGCCCGCAGCGGCGGCCAGTCTGCCGCTCTGACCGGCGAGCGGCGCTAGCCACCCTGCCGTCGGCGCCAAACCGCGATCGCCAGCAGCAGACCCGCGCCGATGATGACGGGATAGTTGCCGAATCGCGCATAGGGAGTGAGTCCGCTCATGGGTTGCACATCGGCCCGCAAGACGGCCTCCTCGAATTGCGGCAGACGCGCGACGATTTCCCCATGCGGTCCGATCACGGCCGTGATGCCGTCGTTCGCAGCGCGCACCAGGTAGCGGCCGGCCTCGAGCGCGCGCATGCGCGCGATCTGCAAATGCTGATGAGGCGCGGTGGAATCACCGTACCACGCATTGTTGGTGACGTTGACCAGCAGCGTCGCCTGGCGCAATACCTTGAGCTGGCTGCTGCCGAAGGCATCCTCGTAGCAGATGGTCAGACCGAGTTTCTGACCTGCGGCGCTTCGCAGCGGCTGATCGTCGCTCCCGGGAGTGATGTCGTCATACGGCAGGCTCATCAAGCGCAGCCACCTGCGCACGAAGGAGGGTACCGGAAAATATTCTCCGAACGGCACCAAATGCCGCTTGTAGTACCAACCGCCGTCCATTTCGCTGAGCACCAGGAGCCCGTTGTAGTACCGCTGCGCCGCCGCGTCGTAGTTCACGAGCCCGATCGCAAAGTCGGCGCCATTCTTCTGTCCCAACTCCTTGAGTCGCCGCAAGTAGTCGGGGATTTGATTCGCCAGCACGGGCAATGCAGCTTCCGGCCAGACGATGAGCCGGGCGCCCCACGCATCGGCCGTCAGCCTCGAATAGCGCGCCATGGTGGCATCGCCGTTCTTTGCCTGCCACTTTTGGTCCTGCGGCACCGCGCCCTGCACGGCGGCGACGGCCATGGTCGGACCCGCATCGATCGTATAATCATGATGCACAAGCAGTCCCGGCCCCAGTACTAGAGCGACCATGCCGCCCAAGGCGAACGCCCGACGCCGCATTGGGACCCCGGGTGTCAGCAGCAGATTGAGCGCGGCCGCGACGGTGACGGCGGCCCATGACACGCCATACACGCCGAACAGCGGCGCCCAGCCCTTCAGCGGCGAATCGATCATGGCATAGCCCAGCGACAGCCAGGGGAAGCCGCTCAACGCCCAACCGCGCACCCATTCGAGCAACAACCACAGAACCGGCAGTACCAACCAGTCCCGCGTGCCACCGAGCTTGAGCCAGAAGCGATTTGCCAGGTAGCACAGCGCCGCCGGGTACACCGACATCAACGCGATCAGAGCCGTCTGTAGTATCAGGGTCAGCCAAATCGGCACCAAGCCGAAGACGTGCAAGGCTGTGTACAGCCAGTAAGTGCCGAACAAGAACAGACCCGCGCCGAATGCGGCGCCCGTCCACCCGGCGCGGCGCGGCGGCAGACCGCGGATCAAGCCGAACAGCGCCGCGGGCATCAGAATGGCGATGGGCCACCACGAAAATGGCGCGAACGCGAGATTCAGACAGGCGCCGGCGACGAACGCGGCCGACAGCCGCCACAGGGCCTGTGAATGCAACGCGGCGTCGGAGCCGCGTTCGGCCGTGCTCAAGGAAGGGTCTCGTCGGCGACGGGAGGTTCGATGTCGGTGGGCGTGATGACGCGCAGCAGATCGATGCGGCGACGATCGGCGCGCAGAATCCGAAACTCCATCTCGCCAACCCGAATGACCTCTCCCCGGCGCGGCAGCCGCCCGAACTCCTGCATCAGTAACCCGCCGATGGTGTCGTATTCCGCATCCGAATACTCGGTGCCGAAGTACCGGTTGAAGTCGGCGATCGGCGTCAGGGCGCGCACCGTGAACTCGCGCGCACCTTCCCGCCGGATCGTCTGATCGTCCTCGACGTCGTGTTCATCGTCGATTTCACCGACGATTTGTTCGATGACGTCCTCGATGGTGACCAACCCGCACACCCCGCCGTATTCATCGACGACCATCGCTATGTGATTGTGGCTGCGGCGAAATTCCTTGAGCAGCACGTTGAGCCGTTTGCTTTCGGGAACGAACACCACGGGACGCATGTATTCGCGAATCTCGAAACTCTCCTCGCCGGCGGCCTGCAAGCGCAGCAAATCCTTCGCCAACAGAATGCCGAGGATTTGATCGCGATCTTCGCCGATCACGGGAAAGCGCGAATGACCGGATTCCACCACCAGCTCGACCAGCTTGTCCGGTCGCTCGTCGCGCTCGACGAACACCATCTGCGAGCGCGGCACCATGATGTCGCGCACCTGCATGTCGGCGACCGCCAGCACGCCCTCGAGCATGACCAGCGCGTCGCCGTCGAACAGGCCACGCTCGCTGGCCTCGCGCAAATCCTCGATCAACTCGGCGAGATCGCGCGGCTCACCGGACATCGACTGGGTAATGCGCTTTAGCCAGCGGCCGGTGGTGCCACCTTGAGGTTGTTCTGACATGGGGGCTTAAGGATACTCGATCAACGATACGGGTCTGAAAAGCCAAGCCGATCAAGGATTTGAATCTCCTTCGCCGCCATTTCCAGCGCTTCCGACTCGCGTTCGTGATCGAAGCCCAGAAGATGCAGCACGCCGTGCACGGTCATGTGCGCCCAGTGAGATTGCAGCGTCTTTCCCTGCATACGGGCCTCCTGAGCCACGACGGGAGCGCAGATCACAAGTTCGCCGAGGAAATGTCGGCCATCCGGGACCGTCCCTGCGCCGCCGAACGACAATACATTGGTGGGCTTGTCCTTGTGCCGGTAATGCGCGTTCAGGCTGTGGCTGCGCGACCGTCCGACCACTCGAACCGAGAGCACCGTCGGCCGCCGGTTGGACGCGAGCGCCGCCGTGGCCCACACGGCCAATTGCCGCGGACTCGGAACCCAGGGTCGCCGCGCCGCATAGCTCACGTCCAGTTCGAGCCGGCGAGCCACCGCGTTCAAGCGCCGTCGTCGGGAGCTTTCGCCTCGTAGGCCTGCACGATTCGCTGCACCAAGGGATGCCGTACCACGTCGCGGGAGCTGAACATGGTGAAAGCGATTCCCTTCACCCCGCGCAAGATATCGATCACGGTGCGCAGGCCCGAGGGCTTGGAATTGGGCAGATCGATTTGCGTGATGTCGCCGGTGACGACGGCTTTCGAGCCGAAGCCGATGCGCGTCAAAAACATCTTCATCTGTTCGTTGGTGGTGTTCTGCGCCTCATCCAATATCACGAACGAATCGTTGAGCGACCTGCCGCGCATGAACGCCAGCGGCGCCACTTCGATCACATTGCGCTCGATCAGCTTGGCAACCCGCTCGAATCCCATCATTTCGTACAGCGCGTCGTACATCGGGCGCAGGTAGGGATCGACTTTCTGCGACAGATCGCCGGGGAGAAAGCCCAGACGCTCGCCCGCTTCGACCGCCGGGCGTACCAGCACGATGCGCCTCACCTTCTCCGATTGCAGCGCCTCCACCGCGCAGGCGACGGCAAGATAGGTCTTGCCCGTGCCGGCCGGTCCGATACCGAACGTCAGATCGAAGTTCCGGACATTGTTGAGGTATTCGGTCTGATTGGCCCCGCGGGCACGCACTGTACCGCGCGAGGTGTGGACCTTGAGCTCGTCCGAATCCGTGTTGGCGTCGCTGTGGTTGCTGTCCATGTCCAATTCCTGAAGCGCAATGTGTACCCGCTCGGAATCAACCGGCTCGCGCTGAGCCCGGGTGTACAAGCCGAGCAGCACCGCCTCCGCGCGTTTGATCGCGTCGGGAAGGCCGACGATTTGAAACCGGTTCCCGCGCCGCCTGACCTCCACCCCGAGTCTAGCCTCGATCTGATGCAGGTGCCCGTCAAGTGGGCCGCACAGTTCCACCAATCGGACATTGTCCGCCGGAGCCAGCAGCACGTCGCGGGTCACCGCACTCAAACTCACGGCACCTCGCCGGCGACGAGGCGCCCACGCAGCGAATTCGGCATGGCTTCGGTGATGATCACATCCGCAAATCGGTTGATGACGCCCATCGGATCGTCCGGCGGGCCGTCGAAGTTGACCCAGCGATTGTTGTCGGTGCGGCCCGCGAGCTGCTGCGGATTGCGCTTCGCCGGCCGCTCGACGAGCACGCGCTGCCGGCTGCCCACCATGCGCTCTGAAATGGCGCGCGCCTGGCCATTCAAGCGCTGCTGCAACAGCTCGAGCCGCCGTTGTTTGACCTCGTGCGGCACCTCGTCCGGCAATGCCGCGGCCGGAGTGCCGGGACGGCGGCTGTAGATAAAGCTGAATGACTGATCGAACCCCACCTCCGCCACCAGATTCATGGTGGCGACGAAATCCTCATCTGTCTCGCCGGGAAAGCCGACGATCAAATCCGTGGAGATGCAGATACCGGGCCGCACGGCTCGAAGCTTGCGCAGCTTCTGCTTGTACTCGAGCACAGTATGGCCGCGCTTCATTGCAGCAAGAATACGATCGGAGCCGCTTTGCACCGGCAAATGCAGGAAGTTGTTGAGCTTGGGGACGTTTGCATAAGCCTCGACCAGGCTGTCGTTAAATTCGAGCGGATGCGAGGTCGTGAAGCGGATGCGCTCCACCCCGTCGATCACGGCGACAAAATGAATCAGCAGGGCCAAATCGGCGAGCGTGCCATCCTCCATCGTCCCGGCATAGGCGTTCACATTTTGGCCGAGCAGGGTTATTTCGCGCACACCTTGCGCCGCCAGCCGTTGCACTTCCTCGAGCACCTGCTCGAAGGGCCGGCTGATCTCCTCGCCGCGCGTGTAGGGCACCACACAGAAGCTGCAATACTTGCTGCAGCCCTCCATGATGGAGACGAACGCCGTGGCGCCGGAGGCGCGAGGTTGCGGCAGCCGGTCGAATTTCTCGATTTCCGGAAAACTGATGTCGATCTGCGGGCGGCCGGATTCCTTCAAGCCCTCTATCATCGTCGGCAGGCGGTGCAGGGTCTGCGGCCCGAACACAAGGTCGACGAACGGCGCGCGATCCGTAATCCCTTCGCCCTCCTGACTCGCCACGCAGCCCCCGACACCGATGACCACGTGCGGGCGTTGCTGCTTGAACAGCCGCCATTCGCCCAACAAGGAGAACACCTTTTCCTGCGCCTTTTCGCGCACGGAGCAGGTATTGACCAGCAGCACGTCCGCTTCTGCGGGATTGTCGGTACGCGTCATGCCATGGGTCGCTTCCAAGACGTCCAGCATCTTGCCGGAATCGTACTCGTTCATCTGACAACCGAAGGTTTTTATGTATAAACGACCGGGCATAGTGTCGCGATAGGCTCGCCTGGAAAAGGCCGCTAAGATACTAGGAACCATGGCAATACGCGAAGTTCTCAAAATGGGCGATCCACGCCTGCTGGCGGTAGCCGCGCCGGTGGCCGAATTCGGCACTTCCGGGCTCGAAAGCCTGTTGACCGACATGCGGGACACCATGCGCAGCCTCGAAGGGGCGGGGCTCGCTGCACCGCAAATCGGGGTGGGCCTGCGAGTGGTGATATTTGGTTTCGAGGCCAATCCGCGCTACCCAGAGGCGGATGCCGTGCCCTTTACGGTGTTGATCAACCCCGTCTTGACCCCGCTGGGCGAGAGCCAAGACGAGGGCTGGGAAGGATGCCTGTCGGTTCCCGGCATGCGTGGACTCGTACCGCGATATCGCCATCTACGCTATACCGGGGTGGACGCCGCCGGGGCACCCATCGATCGCACCGTCAGCGATTTTCATGCCCGGGTCGTGCAGCACGAGGTCGATCACCTCGACGGCATCTTGTATCCGCGCCGCATCCGGGATCTGACTCAGTTCGGCTTCAATGACGCCTTGTTTCCCGGCCAGAATCTCGTCGACGAGTGAGTCCGCCTAGCGCAATCCCTCCAGCCAAGTAATGACCGTGCTCTCCAGAGCGATGCGGTGATCTGACCAACTGTGGTCGGTGGCGACGTGGACGGTGGTCACCTCATTTCCATGGTCGGCCTTGATGGCCTGGATGAGAGCAGCCCCGTCGGCAGCGAGACCGTCGTCCGCAGTGAGCACCAGCAGCGGGGTCTTGACGAGACCCGACGCTGCCTCTTGCATTTTGAACTCCGCGGCATGCAGGCGGATCTCATCGGCCATGCTTTCCGCCGTTACACCGGCCAGCGCTTCCATATTGTCCGCCATCAGGGCGACGGCTTTGTCGTGCGGCAGATCGCCTAATCGGCCCATGTCCGCCGCAGAGATCAATATCGCGCCGATCAGGGCGTGATCGCGGGCCGCCGTCAACGCCGTGACCCAACCGCCCATGCTGTGCCCTGCGATCGCCATCCGCTTAGTATCGATGCCAAGTGCCGCTGCGTTCTTAGGGTCCCGAAGGTAGGCCAGCACCGCTTCCGCATCTTGAATGTTGTGAGCGAACTTGAAGACGCCGGGACTTCCCCACGAACCGCGATAGTTGAAAGTGACCGCATTCCACCCTGCCCGCCGGACGGCCTGGGCGAGATCGAGATTTTTCTCGTTTCCGGGCAGTCCATGACAAATGACCAGAGTGGGGTGGGCGCCCGCCCCGGGAGGCGAGTACAGCACACCGTTGATGGATACGCCGTGGCTGGGAATGTGCAGCACCGTCATCTTCGCAGGATGCGCCGTGTCGGCGGGCGGATCCGTGTAGATGGCGGCCGGAACCGATGGATCGGCCGCGATGACGGGCATCGCAAACAGGGCGAAGAGAATGACGACGGTTCGGCGCACGATGTCTCCTGGCTAGTGTGGTGACGGTGTTCATTGCGGCTCGATGTGCATCATGCAGCGGTGGCAGTTTCTATACAAATACGCCAGATTGCGCGCACTGCCGGATGGATGTGCGCTTCCTCGTACGGAGATCTCTGTCACCTAAGGTATTTCTCCGGCAGCGTCAATCCAGGCC
>JBARBX010000754.1:0-4095 GCA_049793535.1 Steroidobacteraceae bacterium
GCTCGGCGCCCGGCTGCTCATGGGCATCGCCGAGGGAGGCATCATGCCGATCACGCAGACGCTGATCGCGGCGGAAGTTCCTCACGGGCGCCGCGGGCTGGCCCAGGGCATCACGCAGAATTTCGGCGCCAATCTGCTCGCCAACACCTTAGGTCCGCTGATCATCGTGTGGATGGCGATCCGCTTCGGCTGGCGCAATGCATTTTTTCTTGCCGCGCTGCCGGGCATCGTCATGGCGCTGTTGATCGGCGCGCTGGTGCGCGAACCCGCCGTGCTCGCGCCTGCCTCCCCGTCCACGCGCACCGGGCTCGCCGCCGCGCTTGCCGACCGCTCGATGCTGCTGTGTATTGCGATCTCAACGCTGTTGGTGGCTTACCTGGTGGTGTTCTTCACGTTTGCGCCGCTGTATCTCGTCCGGGTCCGCGGCTTCGACCAGCGGCAGATGAGCTGGCTGATGTCGTCGTTCGGCGTGGCATCCATGGCCGTGGCCTTTCTCGTGCCGGGGTCTTCCGACCGATTCGGTCGCAAGCCGGTCATTATCGCGGCATCGTTGCTCGGCCTCGCGCTGCCGCTCGGCTTGCTGTTCTCGAGCGGCAGGCAGCTCATGCCGCTCATCGCCTGCATCGCCGTGGGTTCCGCGCTCAGCGGCGTATTCCCGCTCGCCATGGCGACGATTCCCTCGGAGATCGTGGGTCCGGCCAGAACCGCCACCGCACTGTCGCTGACGATGGGAATCAGCGAGATTCTGGGCGGGGTATTGGCGCCGAGCGGCGCCGGCAAAGTCGCGGACCTCGAGGGCCTGGGCGCGACCCTGTGGATCTTGGTCGGCCTGGTCGCGGCGATTATTGCGTTGGCGGCGATGCTGCGCGAAACGGCCCCCTGTATCATCCTCACCACCACTGGATGCGAACGACGCCATGACACAGCCACTTGAATTGATCGGGTCTTTCTGGACCCTCGCGGTCGGAGCGGACCCGCTCGGCGACCAACGCTGCCTGCACGACTTCCGGACGCGCGTGGAAATCGCGGCGGCGGCCGGATTCACCGGCATGGGATTTTGGCACACGGACATCCTCGAGATCCGACGGAAATACAGCTTCAAGGACATGAAGCAGATCTTGGACGCGAATGGCATCGTCAACGTCGAAGTGGAGTGGCTGCTGGACTGGTACTGCACCGACGCGCGCAAGACGGCATCGGATGAAATCCGCGCGCTGCTGCTGGAGGCGGCCGAGGTGTTGCGCGCCCGGCACATCAAGATTGCCGACCTTGGCAACGATTGCGCCGACGTTCCCCGGATGACGGAGGCGTTTGCGCCGCTGTGCCGTCAAGCCGCCGAACGGGGAACCAACATTCTGTTCGAAATGCTGCCGGCGCAATTTTCGCGCGCGCCTTCGCTCGATCAGGTGCTGGCTATCACCCGCGGGTCGAGCGCGGCCAACGGCGGCATCATGCTCGACAACCTGCACCTGCAGCGCATCGGCATCCATCCTGAGGAGATCGTGCGCAAACTCACGGCCGGCGACTTGATCGGCGTCGAGATCAACGACGGCACTCTGGCCGTTCCGGTGAAGTTTCAAGATTCCGTGGTCAACAAGCGCCTGTTGCCCGGCGATGGCGAGTTCGACATCGCCGCCTTCCTGCAGGCCCTCTGGTCGGTCGGCTATGATGGGCCGATCGGCGTCGAGGTCCTGAACGAATACATGAGGAAGTGGGATCTCAACACCGCGGCGACCGAGGCATTTGCAAAGACCCGGCGCGTAGTGACCGCGGCGCGTCAGGCCAAGACGTGACCGAACCTACGCTCTCCGACTGGAAGGAAATGTACGGCGCGCTGTGGCGTATACGCCTGTTCGAAGGCCATGTGCAGCGGCTCGCCGCCGCCGGCGAGATACCCGGATTTCCGCACCTTTCCACCGGACAGGAAGCGGTGGCCGTCGGTGTCTGCACGCAGCTCGGGCGCGAGGACGTGCTGTTTACCAGCCATCGCGGACATGGCCATGTTCTGGCCAAGGGCGGCGGCATCGAGGCGACTTTCGCCGAGATTCTGGGCCGGCGGACCGGCCTGTGCGGCGGCAGGGGCGGTTCCATGCACCTGGTCGATGCCGCGAACGGTGTGCTGGGGGCGACCGGCGTCGTCGCCGGCAATCTTGCGCTGGCCGCGGGCGCCGCGTGGGCCGCGCAAGCGCAGGGCCGGCCTGACATCAGCGTGGTATTTTTCGGCGATGGTGCGACGGGTGCCGGCGCCTTTCACGAGACGCTGAATCTCGCCGCGCTGTGGCGCCTGCCGGTGTTGTTCGTGTGTGAGAACAACGGCTACGCCGAGTTCACGAGCCGCGAGGAACATTCCAACGTCAAGCAGGTAAGCAGTTTCGCCGCACCGTATTGTATAGCCGCCAAGACCATCGACGGCAACGACCTGCCGGCGGTGCATGCGGCCGCAGGAATTGCGATCGACACCCTGCGCCGGGGCGAGGGGCCTTATCTGCTCGAGTGCATGACTCATCGCATGGCGGGGCACTACGTCGGCGACTCGCAGCAGTATCGATCGAAGCAGGAAATTGCGGAGATTCGCGAGAAATGTCCCATCGAGCGCCTGAAACGGGACCTCGTCCAGCGCGGCGTCGACCCGCAGGAGCTCGATGCCATCGCCGAAAGCGCAAAGAGCGAGGTGCTCGAGGCGGTTGAACGCGCCAGGGCGGCGCCGCGGCCCGATCCGGCAAGCGTGTTTGAATTCGTGTACCGCGCGCCGGCGCTGGCCGCGATTCCGGGCTGAACGCAGGCACCCTGGATGCAGCACACGTTCATCGAGATTCTGCGCCGGGCGCTCGATGAGGAGTTGGCGCGCGACCCTGCGGTACATCTACTGGGCGAGGATGTCGCGGCCGGAGGCGCATTCGGCGTTACCCGAGGTCTCGCACAGAAGCATGGGATCACGCGGGTCCGCAACACTCCCATCAGCGAAGCGGCCATCACCGGCCTTGCCACGGGCGCCGCGCTATGCGGCCTCAAGCCCGTGCTCGAAATCATGTTCATCGATTTCGCGACGCTGTCCATGGATTGCCTGGTGAACCAGACCGCGAAGTACCGCTACATGTCGGGCGGCCAGCTCGCGGTTCCGCTGGTGGTGCGCACGCAGGCGGGCGCCGCAGGCGGAGCCGGTGCGCAACATTCGCAGAGCCTCGAGGCCTGGTTCATTCACGTGCCGGGACTCATCGTGGTCGCGCCTTCGACGCCCGCAGAGGCGTATGGTCTTCTGAAAAGCGCGATCCGGCTCGGCGAACCGGTGCTCTTCATCGAGCACAAGCGCTTGTACACGATGAAGGGCGAACTTCCGGAGGGCGCCGAATTGCCGCCGATCGGCAGGGCGCGGATCGCCAAGCAAGGCGCGGATGTCACCCTGATCGCCTATTCTGCGATGGTGCAAAGCGCACTGGAATCAGCCCAAGTCCTGGCGGATGCCGGCATCTCGGCCGAGGTCATCGACCTGCGCACGCTGCTGCCGCTCGACATGGCGACGATTGCGAAGTCCGTGTCGAAAACTCATCGAGCGCTGATTGCGCATGAGGCGGTGCTGAACGGCGGCGTGGGGGCCGAGATCGCGGCGCGCATCGGGTCGGAACTCTTCGATGAACTCGACGCGCCGGTGCTGCGCGTGGGGTGCGGCTTTGCACCGATTCCCTTCGCTCCGGAGCTCGAGCGGGCGCTGCTGCCGGGCAGCGCGGATATCGTGCGTGCTGCGCGCACGATGATGGAGATGGGGCGGCAATGACGCAGGTCGCGCAGGAAATTCCGAAAGTCGGCCTGGTGATGGAAGAAGTCAAGGTGGTCCGCTGGCTCAAGAACGTCGGCGACGCCGTGGTGGCGGGCGAGCCGCTGCTCGAAGTCGAAACCGAAAAGGCCGTCGTTGAAATCGAGGCGGGCGCCACCGGGCGGTTGTCGCAGATCCTGGTGCCAGTCGACGGCCGAGCGGCGGTCGGCGATCAGGTTGCCTGGATCGAGTCCGCCGATGCGCCGACGCCGCGCGCAGGCGATCTTATGCCGGCCGCAACCACGCCGGCCGCGCGCATGCACGGGGCGGCTGCGTTGGCATCC
>JBARBX010000755.1:0-3620 GCA_049793535.1 Steroidobacteraceae bacterium
GCGCCAGCCAACTGTCGAACTCCGCTGCACGCACCTCGGCGGGACGGTTGAGCCAGTAGGAATAATCCGGCAGGTCGAAGTCGCAGGTGCCGCCGGGAATGGCACTGCGATGCTTGATGGCGCTCAAGAACTCAGAATCGCGCAACGGCCCCATGTAGTTGCCGCCGACCGTCGACAGATCATTGCGCAGCTGGATGAGGTTCGACATGAGCGACTTGAGCCGGCCGGGGTCGACTCCCGTCTTTGATTGGTACTCCTTGAGTACGTTGACGTGCCGCTCGAGCTCCTTCAGCACTTCACTGCGGGAGTCGCCGCGCGCGGTGATGGCCAAGATCTCGAGCAGGCTGGCGACCGCCGCGCGCGAACTCCAGGGATTGGGCGACTCGCTGTGGAAGGATGCCTGGGTGTAGAGGAACTCCAGACGCAGGAAGGTCCGCATGCGCTCATTCAGTGGCTGCTCGTAAACGATCGGGGTGGCCTCGGGCTCCGCCTGGGTCTCAAGATCGGGGTGAGAGTTCATCCGCCTATTCTGAGCTAACCCAAGCCCCAGGGTAAACCTCGGGTTTAGGGAGCATCGCGCTCTGCGGCCCCTGCCGCGGACAGGCGAAGGTAGCTTTCATGCAGGCGATCAACCCCCTGTCGCAGAACGGTGACGGTCCCATCGTTCAAAAGCACGTCATCCGCCACGGCCAGGCGAGCGGTGCGGCTCGCCTGTGATGCCAGGATCGCGCGGGCCTGATCGAGCGAACCGCCGTCGCGCGCCTGCATCCGCATCAACTGTACCGCCTCATCCACGTCCACCACCAGAATGCGGTCCACGCGGCCGCGCGCATCGCTTTCAACCAGAAGGGGAATGGCCATCACAACGTAGGGGCCGACGGCGGTCTCCGCGCTGTGTTCCATGGCTGCACGTATCAGCGGGTGAAGGATGGCCTCGAGGTCTTGCCGAGAGCTCGGGTCGCTGAAGATCAGCTGCCGCAGAGCGTGCCGGTCTAGTTCACCGTTCCCAGCCATCACGCCCGGACCGAATCTCTCGATCACTCGTGCAAGTCCCGGCGTCCCCGGCGCGACGACTTCCCGGGCCGCGACATCGGCGTCAACGACCGGAATTGCCAACTCCGCAAACCGCCGCGCAACCGTGCTTTTGCCGCTGGCGATGCCGCCGGTGAGGCCGATGCGCAGGCGGCGCCGCATGATCTAGGGCTTGAGCCCGGACACGCGCAAATAACCGTCGACCAGTGCGTTGCCGTACATCATGGCGAGCCAGCCAGCGGCCGCCAAGTAGGGCCCGAAGGGCATGGGACTGCTGCGGTCGCGCCCGCGCATGACGATCATCAGTATCCCGAGAACGGCGCCGGTGGCTGCCGACAAGAGGATCACGAGTGGCAGGAGCTTCCACCCCAGCCAAGCACCCAAGGCGGCAAAAAGCTTGAAGTCCCCGTAGCCCATGCCCTCCTTGCCGGTGATCAGGCGGAAGGCATGGAAGACGAGCCCCAGGGACGCATAGCCCGAGGCGGCACCGATGATGGCAGCGGATGCGGACACGGGAATCGGGCTGCCGGCTGCCGGGCCTACAATGACCGCCGCCAGCAGGCCGGCCCACAGCAGCGGCAGCGTAATGCCGTCGGGCAGCAGCTGATGGTCGATATCAATGCCGGTCAGCGCGATCAAGGTCCACGTGAACAGCAGCCCGCAGGCGGCCGTCGCACCGAAGCCGAAATGCCAGGCGACCCATGCCGATAGGACACCGGTCGAGAGCTCCACCAGGGGATAGCGCAGAGAGATCCTGGCCTTGCATGCGGCGCAACGACCCCGTAATAGCAGCCAGCTCACCACCGGGATGTTTTGCCAGGCCTTGATAGGCGTTTGACAGGCGGGGCAGGCGGAACCGGGTGTACTCAGGGTGAATCGTTCGGGTGCCGACTGGGCCCTCGATGCTGCCGCCTCGGCGTTGGCAGGCAGCAGTTCGGCGGCCTGGGCGCGCCAATCGCGCTCCAGCATGATGGGCAGGCGGTAAATAACGACGTTGAGAAAGCTGCCGACGACGAGACTCAGTATGAACACTGACCCGGCAAAAAGCGGGAGATTGCCGGCATACACCGCGGCGAGATCGTTCAGCATGGGCTAAACAAGGGGCTCGTCCGCGGCTATCGGCGGCTAAATTGCTTGTCCGAGTTTGAATATGGGCAGGTACATGGCGATGACCATGCCTCCGACGAGTACGCCCAGGATTGCCATGATCAACGGTTCCAGGAGGCTCGACATGCCGTCCACGGCATTGTCCACTTCGGCCTCGTAGAACTCGGCTACTTTTCCCGACATGGTATCGAGGGAGCCAGACTCTTCTCCGACCGCAATCATTTGCACTACCATGTTCGGAAACAGGCCCGTGTTATCCATGGCGCGCTGCAATCGTTGGCCGGTCGCCACTTCGTCTTTCATGCGCAGCGTGCCTTCCTCATAAACGATGTTGCCCGTAGCGCCGGCCACAGACTGCATGGCCTCGACCAAGGGTACGCCCGCCGCGAACATTGTCGACAGTGTTCGCGCAAAGCGCGCAATCGCAGACTTGACCAGAATAGGGCCGATGATCGGAAATTTCAGCAGTGCCCGGTCTATCGCGCGGCGCATGTTTCTCGAGCGTTTGTGGAAGTATATGAACGCGTAGATGGCTGCCCCAGCCACCAAAAAGACCATCCAGCCCTTGTGCTGCATAAATTTGGACAGATTGACGACCATCTGCGTGAACGCCGGCAGATCCGCACCGAATCCTTTGAACAATGATTCAAATTGCGGGATCACGAAAATCAGCAATATGCAGCTCACGATGATGGCGACGACCAAGACGGCCGCCGGATAAAACATCGCCTTCTTGATCTTCTTTTTCAGGGCCTCGGTCTTTTCCTTGTATGTCGCGATTTTATCCAGAAGGGTTTCGAGCGCACCGGCTTGTTCGCCCGCCTGGACCAGATTCACGAAAAGATCGTCGAAATACAGCGGGTGCTTCGCGAGCGATTCATGCAGAGTGCTGCCGCCTTCGATGCTCGACTTGACGTCGAGGACCAGCTTTTGCACAGCGGGCTTTTCATGCCCGTTGCCGATGATTTCGAAGGCTTGCACCATGGGGATTCCCGCCGCCATCATGGTCGCGAGCTGCCGGGCGAATATGGCAATGTCGGTCGGCAATACTTTGCCGCCGGATCGGAACGCGGTGCTTGGCGTCTTGACTCGGGTGGCGGCCACGCCTTGACGACGCAGGTCGGCTCGCAGCGCCGCTTCGTTCGCCGCAAGCGACTTGCCGCGCACTACCTTGCCGCGTTTGTCCTTGCCTTCCCATAGGAACTGTGTTTCTTTCTTGCCTGCGGCTGCGGATATCGCCATAAATCCCATCCTTCCGGTTACACGCTAATCGATGGTGACGTTGTTGACTTCTTCCAAGCTCGTCACACCATCTCTCACCTTCTGAAGTCCTGAACGACGCAGGTTCCAAATGCCGTCTTTGGTGGCCTGGTCGTTGATGTTGATCGCCCCGCCGCCTTCCATGATGATGCGGCCGATGGTCTCCGTGACGGGCATGACCTGATAGATCCCTACGCGGCCTTTGTAGCCATCCGTACAGC
>JBARBX010000756.1:0-6849 GCA_049793535.1 Steroidobacteraceae bacterium
GTATTTCACTCCACGCACGAACTCGGGAGATCGGGTATCGACTCCGGCTTCCTTGAAGGCATAGAGCACCTGCCCGGTCGCAAAGGCATTGGGCCCCGGCGACCCGCTCGACTCGCTCCAGCCGCCGGCGCTGCCCTGCTCGCGCTTCAGTCGTGCGATGAGATCGCTCACCAGACCTTGCTGCTGCGGATTCCCAAAGTGCGACAGGGCGAGCGTCGCAAACACCTCATCCTGCGTGGTGACGGGCTTGGCTGCGGCGATGAACTCGACGGCCTTGGCACCGGCCTTCTGGTAGCGAGCATCGCCGCTCTCGGCGAAGGCCTGCATGAACGCGATGGCGGCATTCGCCGTCGTCATGAGCGAGCCCTGGCAGATGGGCGGTTCATCCAAATCGGCGTTCACTTCGCCGGTCGCCTGTTGTTTGTCCGCCAGCCACTCGGCGAATTTGAGCAGGGCGCCGTCGGGCTTGTCGGCACTCATCTGATCGAGATAGGCGAAACTCATGCCCGCAAACACGGTAGCCATGACTGGCTGATCGGGTGGAGTAAGGGAGCCCTTGCCGGCAGGTTGCGGTACCAGAACGGATTGATTGTCGACCAGCAGCATCCCGCTTTCGCTTCCAGAGGTGTCCTGAAGAAGCCGCATGTAGTCGATGAGCTCCTGCAGAGCTGCTCGGCTGACGAGATAACCGTTGCGCGCAGCGACGGCGAGTCCCATCGACGCCTGCGCCTGAACGTGACAACCGAAGCATTGATTGCTTCTCTGCCACTCGACGGCCGCAGGCTGCAGCCACTCGATTCCGTGCTGCGCGGCAAACCGCACGCTGTATCTCCAGCCCGCGATCTCGGGGTGGCGCGCGCGCAGCGAGCGGTAGCCCGGCCGCGATCCCTCGCTGACTTGAAGCTTGCGGATCTCGAGCACCCCCTTCTCCCCGCTCGAGAGCACCCGCAGTTTGACGTAGCGCGCCTCCACGGGCGTGAAGGAGATCACCTGCACCGGCTTCGTGGCGGTCAAGGTGACGGCGGCTACTTTGCTGAAGGCGGCCGTCGAGTCATCCTTCGCCGTCCACACCTCGACGTTCTTCGGGCCGTGCGTTCCTTCCGGCGGCAATGTGACCGAGACCGACGACACGAGCGCGGAGTCCTGCGCATAGAAGGAGACGACGATGTCCTGAGGGAAGGTGAGCTCCTTGCCGTCGGGCTGCCAGACCGATGCGCTCGATGCGTCGATCAGGCTGCGGCCGGAGTGGCCGGGGCCGAAGGTGCCCGTGATGCTGACGATGTCGCCGCCGAAGTCCAACGCGGCGATATTCATGCCGGCCGGGATCGAGGGCGGCGCCTTCGCGGGCGCTGCATTCGCCGCCGACGCCCCCGTGGCGTTGGCGACGGCCAGGCAGAGGAGCCAGCAGGAGCGGTGACGGCGCACACGGGATGGCAACGATAACTCCGAAATCTAGCTGCCGTGCCCCTGCGCGGCGACAGTGGGGAGAGTCTTCTTGGTATCCGAATTAAAGCCGCGGTAGCGCAGTGTGAGGTGCGCTGCCGCCTTGGGCACTTGATAGGCGACCTGAAATCGCACCTGGCCGTGAGGCGCGATGACGCTCCCCTCCACCATTCCGTGCGGCAAGGCCTCGAGCGCGTCCGAGTCGACCGCAATCTGATCCTCGCCGTCGATGAGCAACAATTGCTCGGCTGTTTGAAACTCGATGCCCTGATCGACCTTCGAGGTGAAGGAGAGATCCAGAATCAGGTACTCCTTGCCCGCCGCGGCGGAATTCTTGCCGATGGACGGGGCACGGCTCAGCCCAAGCACATTCAGCGTGAGCGTATCGGGATCCTCGAAGCTCATCAGGGGCTTGCCGACACGGGCTGCTGCGGGGCCCGAGTTTGGCAATGCCAACACAATGGCCTTGTACTGCGGCATATTGATCGCGAGCGTGAGTGCGGAATGAGAGGCGGGAACGAGATACGCCAGCGTGCCTCGGGAGGCGACCAGGGGAATGAGCTGCATCGCCGCGGTGAACTCATCGTCCAGCCCCTCGAGCGATGCGACGCGGTAGCTGTAGCCGTCCGCGTCGGTGAGAACCGAGAACAGCGTGGGATCGAAGCGCAGCAGATTGCCCGCCGACAACGCGCGCATGCGGACATCGATCACGGCATACTTCTGCCCCGCCGGAGCACGGACGACGCCGACCGCGGCGACCTCGCGCATGCCCAAAAGCGCGGCCTCGAGCAGCCCGTTGCCGGCAGGCCCTGCGATCGCACGCGGCTCAGGGGGAGCGCGGCCGAACAGCGGCACGTTCATGTTCCCCTGATCGGAATCGATGAACAACAATTCAAGGCTGGCCACGCCATGGTCGGGAATCTCGAACACCACGTCGGCGTCTACCGCGCGTCCGTCGGCCGGAACCAGCAATTGATCCATCGACAACGGATGCGGAGCGGCGCCGGTGGCACCGCTCATCGTCACTTGGCGATCGCCGTCGATCAACAGAAATAGATGATTGTTCACCTGCGGCACCAGGTATTGAACGGAGCCCACGATGCGCCAGTCCGTGCTTACCGTCAGATAGGCATGGCGCGCCGGCGCCTGCTGCGCGCCGAGGGTTGAAGAGACGCGGAAGCGAGGGACTGTCAGTTTCGCCTGGTGATTGGTTGCCGCCGCGGTGCCGGCTCCCTGCCCTCCCTTGTAATCTCCGGGTGTCAGCCCCGACGCCGGCGGTCTGATCTGCCCCAGAGCGGCGCTTGAGGCCGTCGAGATGAAGCAACAGAGGGTCAGCAGCAAGATCCGGACCTTCATGTGTACCTCTTCGACGGGACCTGCGCCACTCTAACCGGACGAGATGGAGTGCCAAGCCAGCACCGACGCAAACACCTCAAAGGCCTCCACCCCAACATAGCCCTCATAGACCCCGGCGAGACCAAGCACGGTTATGGTCGAACCCATGGCCATGCACCCCATCATTTTTGCGAATTCCTTGCCCTCTCCGTTCCCATAGACCGCATAGTCCTTCAGGCACTCCACCTCAGAGACCGCCATCACCGCCAGTTCTGCTTCTTCGCTGACTTCCTGCCCCCGTCCGCCCGGCATCACGCCGATGATTTGGCCCGAGGCAGGTTGCAACCGCCACCATGCGACCTGCTGTCTGCCATCCAGAGCCACCGGCCTGACCGGCATGACCACATCATCCCCCGCCGTCAACGTAGCCGATAATTCAGCCTTCACGGATTCAGGCACCGAAGTAGCCGCAAGCTTCTTCAGACCGTCGGCACCTGGGCGTAACACCACCACAGGAACTCCCTGCGCGCCTGCGGCGGTAAAGATCCGCGTTGCGTTGAGCGAAGGGGGTCTCGCCGTGCTGGCATCGGATGCAGCCGTCGCCAGCATCCACTCATAGCGCGTGGCCAGAATTCCGGTCAGTAGATGCAGTGACGCTGCGCTTTGGCGGTTCACGCCGGAGGTGTTCGCGGCGTTGCCAACAATGCGCGGGGCGAACGCAACAATGTCATAACCTCGCTTGATCCGCTTGGACTCGCCGTCGATTGCGGTTTCGTAGGCGACCAGCCCCGGTTGGGCGAAATAGCTCTTGAGAGTGGGGAATCTGGTTGCGCCGAGCATATTGGTCAGTGTCGTCACTCCCGCCGCAAGCAATAAATTGCTCATCGGGGGGCGGATCGACGAGCCCGCAGCACCCCCCGGTTGCGCCAAATAGGCCGCTTTCGCCAGCCCATCGATTGACGCGCGATTCGCCGAAAATGACTTGATTGCCAGGTACCCAGGATAGTCAACCACAAGGGCCCCGGTCACAGGCATTACCTTGGCAACCCAGAACAAGCTCTGACGGAGGCGCGGCTTGTCGAATTTGGTGGGAACTTGTTGAGGGCTGTCTGGGTTGCCGGCCGACCACGCCGTAATCTGGACGGGTGCCACAATGTCGCGGCGATAGTCGATGCTTCGGACCTCGCCGCCGACTCCGGGGGATGTGATCTTGTAATCGGCCCATTCCCCCACGATTCTCGTCGGGTTCCCCGCGGACGAGCCGCCTCCCCCAAATACGCTATTCATGCCCCCGCCGAGCCCGCCAACGCTCCTGCCGATACCTCCTGCATTGGTCACAGCACCACCCACGGGGCCTCCCAGGGTGTCGGAGATCTTCCCGTCGAGATCGAAATATTTGCCGGGGATAACCTGGTCTCCCACCTGTAGCGCCGTCTGGTAACCCTTCGTGGCCGCCAATGCCTCGGCAACGTTGACCCCTGGGTTCATATCGTTAAGCGCTGGAACCGGAGAGTTGACGATCACGATGTCCTTTCCCTGCTGCTCCGCGACCCGCAACTCCTGGTCGATCAAGACGATGTCATCGGTCGAATCGTCATGGCCGTCGACGATTTGTGCCGTGCGCAGCGTGAGAGTGATTCGAAGGTGATGGTAAAGCTCGTCGGGAACCACATTGGGGTCAAAGGTATGGGTGGCCGACGCCAGCGTCTTTCCCGGCTGCGCGTCGCGGAATGCGGAATCCAGGTCAACCCACTGCCCGCCGGAATTCTGATATCGGACCCAGTAGTGCTCGCGTGCTTCAGCCAGCAACTGAGCGCCGGGACTGATCACGCCGGCATCGATACCGGCTTGGCTGAGTTGAGTTGCAAGAAGGCTGGATTCGTTGTCCGCGTAACTGATGAGGTCTTTCTTTTGCTTGTCTCCATAGTCTTGAATCTCCTTGGCGCCCCGCAAGAGCTGCGCTGGATCGCCTCCCGTTGCTCGGCCGAGGTCGGGCGCCAGCTCGGCGATTGATGGCACCGCGTTCGGCACGGGCTTGAGCGGTTCGAACACCCGGCCGACCAGCACAGCGGCCTGTTGCGCCGTGAGCTGTCCGCCGGCGATTTGAACCGGGAACCCAGCCTTCTGCAACAAGGCTGCTAGAAGCAGGCTGCGATCGAGCGAATTGCCGGCCCGGCACAGCAGCGTTCCCAGAGCGCCCCGCAGCACGCCCGTATAGGGCTCGTAGCGGATCTCGTCGCGCACGAAGCGAAAGATCGCGGCCGGATCGGCTCCCAAGCGCTCCGACAACGCGTCAATCTCGAACAACGAACGGTCCAGCTTGCCGCTGATCACATCCAAGCCCGCGTACACGCGATCTAGCTGTTCGCGTGTCTTCTTGTACCCCGCCTCATCCGGCAGCGGGCGGCCCGGGTTCGCCGCGGGCGCTGCAGTCGCCGCGAAAGCCCCGCCCGCAGGGGTGCTGACGGCGGCGAAACCGATCATGAGCCCCGTGGCGAGCACGATCACCTTGCAGTGCATGTTCCCCCCTTCGTGGCGGCATCGGCCCAATATCTCGTCCTCATTGAGGTAAAGCGTAAAAGGACGTCCAAATGGCTCACGCGGGTGGCGAAGGTCGGCCCTAGTCGTTCTCCGTCTGGCCGGGTCTGCTAGGCTCTAAACCATGAGCCTGTCGATCAAGATTTCAGTCCTTGCCATTTTGCAGGTGCTCGCCATCAGGGCACTCGCCGACGCCCCGCCCCGACTGAAGGTTACCGTCGCAGATCCAAGTGCGCCACTGACATTCATCGCCTACGGCGACACTCGATTTACTCAACGCGATGGCGTGGCGAACGCCGTCGCGCGCCGCGCGCTGGTCGCGAAGGTGGCCAGCGAAAAGCCGGCAGCGGTTTTTATCGGCGGCGATCTCGTTTATGAGGGTGGCAATCCCGAGGACTACGAGATTTACAGGGCGGAAACCGCCGTTTGGACGCAGGCGAAGATCCCGATATTCCCCGCGCTTGGAAACCATGAGTTTCGGGGTTGCGACAAGGACTTGAGCCCTTGTCTGGTGAACTGGTGGCGGGCGGCCGTTCCGAGCGCAGTGCGCTCTTTTCGCTGGTACTCCGTGACTCTCGGGCCGAAGATCCTGGTACTGCTACTGGACTCAGATTCATCCCTCAAGCCCGGCAGCGAACAACGGACTTGGTTTGAACAGCAGATGACCCATGCCGGTTCCCAAATACAATTCGTCCTGGTCGTGCTGCACTATCCGCCCGTTCGGGACCCTATCTTTCCAAGGGCCAAAGACGAGAAGGAAATTGCGCGCTATCTGTCCAAGCACGCGCATTCGCTCCGGGCCCGGGTCCTGGTCGTCGGTAGCCACATACACAACTATGAAAGATTTCGTCGCGACGATGTCACCTACTTGGTCAGCGGCGGCGGCGGCGCAAAGCCAGTGCCGGTGCTTCGACTGTTTGGAGAACTGTCCAAGCTGGATACCGTCGAGAACTTTCACTACCTACGCTTCCGGCTCGAGGGCGGAACTCTGCAAGGGACGATGGTGCGATTCGACCCCGAGCGGAATGCCGAATCCGCCTGGACGGAGCCGGATCGCTTCGAGCTCAAAGCCAGGGACAGCCTATCGCCTCGCAAAGAACTGCCGGTCCCTTAGGGCGGCCTGAGATTTTGTCGGTGACGGAATGGCCTTTCACCGTCAGGCCTTCTGGGCCGCCGCGAAGACGTCGCGTGCGGACGTCGTACCCGCGACGTGCTCCGTACCCTCGACTCCGAGGTCCATCCATCCTGCATTCACGGCCTCAAACATTTCTTCCGCAGGTCCGGTGTGGCCCTTCGGAATGCCGAATTGCTCGAACGCTTGCGCCCACCCTGCACGCGGCACCGCAAAGGCCTTCACGTCGAGATTCAGGACTTCACCCAATTGCTCCGCGACTTCATCCGCGGTGACCATCGAACCAAGCTCGACGGCGCGCTGCCCTGACCACGCCGGCCCGGTCAACAGGGTGGCGACCTGCGCGCCGATGTCGTTGGTCGCGACCATGGTCGATTTGCGGTTTGTCGGGTTGTAGTAGA
>JBARBX010000757.1:0-1638 GCA_049793535.1 Steroidobacteraceae bacterium
TTGCTGGATCGAGAGCATACAGGTAGCTCACCATGCCTGCGAACAGGATCTGCGTCGTTCCGTTGCTCCAATAGCTCAACCCGCGAGACGGCTGCCCGCTGGGCTCCTTCGGCACAAAACTCCACAGCTTCTTGCCCGTGACCGCATCCAGCGCAATCACGGACTGCTCGGTGTCATATGCATACAGCGTCCGGCCTACCATCAAGGGATTGGTTTCCAGGCCGCCCTTCTGGTGCAGGTCGAATACCCACACCTGCTTCAGCTTCACCACATTCTCGCGGTTGATTTGTGTGAGGCCGGAGTAGTGGTCGCCCGACTGGCCACCGTTGTACGCCGCCCAATCCGCGTGGTCATGGACACGCTTTGTCCCGGCAGACTGCGCCAGCATGGGATTTACCAGCGTGATTGCCGCGACTAGTGCTGCTGCCACGCTCATGCCGTGCACGCGCAGAGAGTGTCCCTGCTTACCGCTGCTTCGCCACCAGCCGACCATCCCAACCAATCGTCTCTCCAACTTTTCCTTCGGCTGACGAGCATAGCGAAAAAGCAGCTTGAAACCATTATCCATCTGTAGTGGGCACCCCGTTGATCCTGTTTCTTGCCCTGGCGCCCTTGGCTTGTCGTTCAAGCTATTTTTCCATAGTCTCAGTTTTTTGACCGGCACAAAACGAACAGAATTCCCCTATTCAACCCCTGAGACTATGAGGCAAAATGATCGTGCACTCTTCGCGCGACAGAATGGACGCCCATGCCTTCAGGAAATGGCGCTGCAGCCAAGGATCGATCTGAAGATCTCACCCAAGACTTCACACCGAGTGTATGCCTGATTACGCAGTTCCCGTCGATGGCGGAGGAGATTCGCAGCGGCCTCGCGTTTCCCATCAGAATTGAGTCGAGACGTCACGCGAAAGACGTAAGACAGTGGGCTCATAGCCGGCAGGCGAACGCAGTCATCGTTGAAGTCCGCTCCGACGGATCCCGCGCGGGAGATCTTGAGATTATCAGGGAGTTGCGACGCCTGGAGCCCGGCATGGCAACCCTCTCTTTCAGCCATTCGAGCATGCGCTCTTTGGAGAAACAAGCGCTTGAGGCGGGCAGCAACGCTCATTTCCCTCTGCCTCTGGATTTCGATGCCCTCGACCTTGTGCTACGGACGTCGATAGAAAACCAGATGGCCGAATACCGGGACAAAGAGGTTGACGAGCAGTTATTTGGGGACAGCTACTTTCAGGAAATGATCGGAGGCAGCGATGAAATGCGCCGTGTGTACAACGCCGTCTCCCAGGTAGCTGACAGCCGCATTAGCGTTATAGTGCGCGGCGAAAGCGGCACGGGCAAAGAACTGGTCGCACGGGCGATTGTCGCGCTGAGTGACCGCCGGAATAAGCCTTTTATCAGCGTGAACTGCGCGGCATTGCCGGAAAACCTGATCGAGTCGGAGCTGTTCGGCCACGAGCGGGGCGCCTATACAGGAGCTGTCGACACCAGACCCGGTCACATCGAGCTCGCGGACGGCGGCACTCTATTTCTAGACGAGATTGCGACGCTCACAATGCCGTTGCAAACAAAGCTACTGCGGGTTCTGGAAGATCACAAGGTGAAGAGACTAGGCGGTAGCCAAAGCCGCAAGATCGATTT
>JBARBX010000758.1:0-5387 GCA_049793535.1 Steroidobacteraceae bacterium
ACCGTAGTCGCCGGCAGTGAACGAATGATTTCTGCCTGGGCGCTTTTGTGGACGTGCAGCTGATTATAAAGCGGTGAGAGCCGATGAATCCGCTGTTCGATCCTCTGTAGCCGATCGACCGTTGCGCCGCTCGTGGACAGCCAGGTGACTATTGAGGTGACAAATGCGAGCCCTGCTTGCCAGCGCTTCTCATCAGACCGGGTTACGGTCGATCGGTTTCGAATCGACACAAACCAGGACTCGAGGATCTCGGCTAAAGTCGCTTCGTTCAGGGTTCCTAACGCGTCATCCAGAGCGTGCTTTCCGCGCAATCGATCTGCATGCGAGTAAAGATCTTCTATGTAACGCAGTTTCTTCGTATGCGTCGAAACGGCAAGTTGGCCAGACGAGACCACTGACCAGATTGCTGACCAATACCGTGGCAGTCCCACTTGATCCGTGAGGAACGGACCGTGAAGCGCAACGGGAACCATCGGGTTGTAGATCTGTTGGAACAAGCCGGCATCCTTCGATTGATGCAACGGCTAAACCTACCATCGAGGCCGCAGGCTGTAGTGGTGAATAACTGGTGGAAACGCCTAGAAACGCAACAGGTCCAAACATGCCATCGCTGCGCATAATGTATATTATGTTAAATGATACCTATGGCTAGATGCGCCTGGGTATGCGTTGGGCTGGATCGTAAAAGAAAGTCTCCTCCGCAATCCGCTCGCCCTCCCAGCGCTGGTATGCGAGTTCCTCCATGTGCGTGACGGTTCCGTCGTGCCATTCGAATGTGAAAATCCAGCGTATGACGACGTTGTTGCCATTGACGAATATTGGACGTACGCATTGCGATGAGATCGACTTCGCCCGCGACATCACATTTCGCTCCGCCGCGACGTGTTTGTCGCGACCCACTCTCGGTGGGTACTGGTTCTCCTGCATGGATGACTGGTCCGTGTAGAACTCCTCGACCGCCTCCGCGTGGGCGTTCTGTTCGACCCGAGCTATAAATTGCTCAAGCGTTTTGTTGGTCGGCATGTTTGCTGGAGCCGATTGTTGGACGGCGTCCGCATGAGCAGTAATTGTGTAGTGCTGGACCAGTTCCTCAAACTCCAAAAGGAAGTCTTTGTCTTCAGGGTAGTACTTGGCCCTCAGGGGTTCGTTGCCGGCGAAGGCCCGAATGCTGTTCTCGGAGGCCCAATGCGTTACCGTGAGGAAGTGCGTGACCGTGTCCTCGTCTCGCCGCAGCACCGCAACGCTGATATTGCCTGGAACTGACCGATAGTCTGGAATGGCGCGCCGGTCAAGAAAGCTAGCATAGGCATCAGCCTTTGAGCGCGGCGTACGCCCGTGCCACATACGACAAATCAAAGTATTGCTCCTATGGTCTATGATGAGGTTGAGCGACGCGGCGCTTCGTCTCGAACTGATTGCTAGCGTCACTCCTTGCGCCTTGACCCTGTGCGACTGCCGCTCGGGCCTGCTCAGGGCTTCGCTTTCTTTGAAATTTTCGACTTGCCGGAACTGTTCAGGGCCACTGCCTGGCGGACGAGTGACTTGAACGCGGACTCGTCGACCCCTTCTCCTTCGGGAATGTCGATTGCGCGGCGTACGTTTCCCTCGAGGCTCGAATTGAAGAGACGGGCCGGATCCTTCAGCGACGCGCCCTTGGCGAAAGTAAGCTTCACCACCTTCTTGTAGGATTCGCCGGTGCAGATGATGCCGTCGTGAGACCAAACGGGAGTGCCCCACTTCCACTCCTCGACGACGTCCGGGTCTGCACCCTTGATGAGTTTGCGCATTCTGCTGAGGGATTCGCCACGCCAGTCTCCAAGTTCGGCGATTCTCTTCGAGATGAGTTCGGAAGCCGACTGGCCTTGGCTCGCGACCGATTTTTTCATGCTCTCACCTCGCCGCAAGTAGATAGGTCAAACTCCCCGAAGACGGCCGCCACCTGCGGCAGCGACTCCTCCTCTATGCGCTTCAAGAAGGCGCTGGTTGATCTGCACTTGCGGGCCATCCTCAGTGATGTGCGCCGCCTGTGCTCAACTTCCCTAAGCCAGCGAACTGCTGAACAGCGCGAGCATGCGGCTCCAGGCCTTCTCCGCTTGGTCGTGGTTGTACACTTTCGCGTCGGGCGGGCACCAACCGTGAATGGTGCCGGTGTAAACCTCGATCTCGGCCGGCAATTTGGCTTTGGCGAATGAATCGCGCAGCACGGTCTTTGCCTCCGGTTGCTTCTGGTCGTCGCTCTCGGCAATCGCGATGAGAAAGTGCGCCTTCATTTCCGGGATCAAGAGATGCGGGCTCTCGGGCTTGTCGGTGACGAGACCGCCGCCATGAAATGTGGCCGCGGCGCCGACGCGGTTCGGAAAAGTGGCCGCCGTGCGAAACACGAACGGACCGCCCATGCAGTATCCGGTGGTGCCGAGCTTGCGCTTCTTGTCCACGGAGGGCTGGCTGTCGAGGTACGGGACGAATGCCTTGGCATCCGTTACCGCCGTGGTGGCACTCAACGTACCGGCGAGGGTCATCAGTGCCTGGCGCGTGGGCGGATCGTTGAAATCGGGATTGGCAGGCGCCGTCGGCGCCTTCTGGGTGCGATAAAACGGATTGATGACGAGAACCGAATAGCCGGACTCGGCGAGACGGGTGGCCATCTGTTTGAACGTCGGGCGAAGCCCGAAAATGTCCGGCCAGATGAGCACACCGGGATGCTTGCCCTTCACCGGGTGCACGAAGTACGAATCGGCGGTACCGTCCGGTGTTTTTATTTCAACGTCTGCGCCCGTGGTTTCAGCCGCATTCGCAAGCCTCGGCAATGCCGCGATCAATCCGGCACCCAGGGTCATCGCACCGAACTGCCGCCGCGTGACCTCCGCCGAACGTCGCGCAAATTCATCCAGATCGTCATGCTCGCACATGCTGGCTTCCTTTCAGGTTTCAGAAGATCGCGATATTGCACTCATGCGGGGTCGGGCCGCAAGAAGCGCTGTCCGCCGGCATCCGAGGAGCGGGCGCTTCAGCGCTCCTCAATTTCCCGAATCGCGACGGCGTCATTGTCCGGCGCCCGTCGTTGCAGCTTGCAGCTTGCGCGTCAGGAAATTGGCCGTCGCCTCGTCGACACGCAGCCAGGATGCGTGCCGCAGAAAGCCGTGGATCTCGTTGGGCACCACGATTTCTTCGAACGGCACTCCCCGCGCCTCGAGCCGGCGGGCGAGGTCGATGGTCTGCTGAAACGGCACGTTGCGGTCGTCGTCTCCTTGAATAAGGAGCACGGGCGACTTCCAGCCGCCGACGGCGGAGTCCGGTGAAGAATTCCAGGCAACCTCCATCGCCTTCTCGCGATCGCCCTTCTCATAGCGCGTCACGGGCTTACCGGATATTTCGTCCATCAGCCGCGACCAGTCGTGTACGCCGTGCAAGTCGACTCCGGCCTTGAAGATCTCGGAGTCGCGGGCGAGTGCCAGCGCCGTCAGGTAGCCGCCGTACGAGCCGCCCCAGATGCCGATGCGCTTGCCATCGACGCTCGGCAGCGATTGCAGGAAGTGGGCTCCCGCGACCACGTCCTGGTATTCGGCGGCTCCGGCGTATCCGGCGTGCTCGGGCTGATGGAAGGCTCGGCCGTAGCCGATGCCCAGCCGGTAATTCACCGAGAGGACGACGAAACCGTGCGCGGCGAGGTACTGATTCACGGCGTAGGCATTGCTGTAGTAGTCCATGTAGTGCCAGCCGAGCAGCATCTGCCGCGGCGGTCCGCCGTGCACGAAGATGACCGCGGGTTTCGCAGCGGACAGCTTCGTCGTGCCGTTTTCAAAGATCTGGCCGTGGATGGAGGTCCCGTCCGCCGCTGGGAAGATGACGCGCTTCGGGATAACCATCTGCGCCAGCGGAAAATCCCCGGGCAATGCGCCGGCGGCCAAGCCGACTCGACCCGATCCATTTAAATCGACCATACCGATCGACGGCGGCTGTCGTGGGCCGGCCGCGACGAATGCGACCCGGTTTGCTGCCGCGGCGACCGGGGTCCATTCGAGCGTCTCACCCGATGTGAGCGCGATCGAACCCGGGCGGTCCACGGCGACACGGAAGAGATGGCGGCGATCATCGTCTCCGGGGGTGTTGCCGGTGTTGGCGTCGTAAACCATAAAACGGCGGTCGCGGCTTTCCGCGACGTGCTCGACCATGAACGCCCCCGGAGTGAGCAACAGCGGCGCACCGCCGGCGGCCGGCACGGAATAGAGATGCGGCCAATCATCGAGATACGCCAAGAACACCAGACGATCTCCCGCTACCCAGTGCAGATTGGCCTCTCCCTCGACATCCGGATAGGAGCCGGCGAGTGTGTCGGGGCTTCGCCACGCCGCATGTGCCGGTCCGCCGCCGGCAGGCGCCACCCAGATCGACCAACGGTGCGGTAGCTGCGTGAGAATGGGTTCAGGAGCTCCGCCCTCCCCGGCCTGCCGCACGAAGGCGACTTGGGTGCCGTCGGGCGACCAGCGGGGCGAGCCGTCGTGATCGGTCGATGGAGCCAAATAGACCAGCGGAGCATCCTTGGAGGTGAAAATTCCGATGAAAGCATGGTCGCCGCGGTTCGAGACGAACGCGAGCCGGGTTCCGTCCGGTGACCAACGCAGATCTCCGTTTTTGCCCCGATCGAAAAACAGGCGCTCGGGTTTGCCCTCGCCCATGGGCGCGGTCCAGACATGGTGATCCTTGGTATAGGCAAGCTGGCCGAGCGCGGAAATCGCGGGCTCATCGCCGTCGTCGATTTTCTGCGGCGCACCGCCGCCCGCCAGCGGGACGCTCCAAATGGCCGTCTCCGGCTGCTGCGGGGAGGAAGCCGGATCGGGCGCGAGATTGCCCTCGGCGGGCCAGTTGGCGTCATGATCGCCGCCCCGCACGAACACGAGGCGGGTGCCGTCGGGGGAGAAGGTGAGCTGAGTGATCTCTTGGCCATCGTCCTGCGAGTACTGCGTCACCTGTCGCGGCGTGAATGCAGGCGCGCCCGCAACCCAAATATTACGTACCCCGCCGATGTTGCACACCCAGGCAATCACATCGCCCTGCTCCGCCGCCGCAAGTTGCGTGGCGTACGGGTAGTGCAGCGCCTGCGATAGGGTGAACTCTGAATGCGCAGCGGGGCGTGCGGCGAAGGGCGCGAGAAACAGCGCAATCAATGCCCGGATGGGAGTTCGGAATTTAGCCATGCATCCCCCAAATCGAAAAATACTCAGGTGCGGCGATTATGATGTTGCCGCGGCACCGGTCGCTCGCATTTCGCGTTTCAGGGTGCGCTCGGATAAACATAAACTAAATTATCTGAATGTTCTGTAAACTATTATATATACATATGTTTTCATCACATATCTAACCTCAAACCAAGAGATAAACCCTAACTT
>JBARBX010000759.1:0-4210 GCA_049793535.1 Steroidobacteraceae bacterium
GCGCGAGCTTGCCGAGTGAGATCCCCTTCTCCGCCGCAAATCCGCTGATAAATTCGTGAATGACCGGGGCCGACCAGGCCGCCAGTCGATCGAGCCCCGCCACGGCCTGCACCAGCAGCGGCAGTACCTCGGCGGTCACATGCTTGCGCTCGGCCTTCTCATCATAGGCAAGCGGGGCGATGAAGAAGAACACGCTGTTCAGGGCCATCTCGCGCACGGTCTTTGCGCGCTCGCGTTGCGAGAGGACGATCTGTTCGAGCTGCGCCTCGTCGGCGGCCTGGATGCCCTCGCGGTCGAAGTGCCAGCGCAGCACAGGCACGATGCGGGATGCGCTGCCGCGCATCATGTGCTGCTGATTCAGCCAGGCAAGCTTCTCGGCGTTGAAGGCAGACGCCGATTTGTTCACGTCGGCGATGTCGAACAGGCGCACCATCTCCTCGACCGTAAAGAATTCCTGGTCGCCGTGCGACCACCCCAGGCGAACCAGGTAGTTGAGCACCGCTTCCGGCAGGTAACCGTCGTCGCGGTACTGCAGCACGCTGACGGCGCCGTGACGCTTCGAGAGCTTGGCGCCGTCGGAACCCAAGATCATGGGCAGGTGGGCGTACACCGGCGGCCTGGCGCCGAGCGCGAGCAGCATGTTGAGCTGGCGTGGCGTGTTGTTCAAATGGTCGTCGCCGCGAATCACGTGCGTGATCTGCATGTCCATGTCATCGACGACGACACAGAAGTTATAGGTCGGCGTACCGTCGGAGCGGGCAATGATCAGATCATCGAGCTCGCTGTTTTGAAATACGACGCGGCCATGCACGACGTCATCGACGACGACTTCTCCGGTGAGCGGATTCTTGAACCGTACCACTGACGCCGCGCCCGGCGGTGCGCCCTTGCGCTCGCGCCAGCGTCCGTCGTAGCGAGGCTTCTCACCCCGCGCCATCTGCTGCGCGCGCATTTGCTCCAGCTCTTCCTTGCTGCAGTAGCAGCGGTAGGCATTGCCGGAGGCGAGCAGCGCTTCGATGACATCGTTGTACCGATCGAAGCGCTTGGTCTGGAAGAATGGCCCTTCGTCGTGATCGAGCCCTGCCCACTCCAGTCCGTCCAAAATCTGCTGGATGGCTTCGGGGGTCGAGCGTTCCAGGTCCGTGTCCTCGACGCGCAGAATGAATTGGCCGGCATGACGCCGGGCGTACAGCCAGCAAAAGAGCGCGGTCCGCAACCCGCCGATATGCAAGAAACCGGTCGGGCTGGGAGCAAATCGAGTACGGACTGTCATGGACATGATCGGGAAAAATGAGGGGCGCAGAGTTTAGCAGAGCCCCTTGGCCGATCGCAGGTGACAGCCCTTGCGGTTTGTTTTGGCGGCGGGTCGATGTCATACTTCGCGCCCACTCTCGGGCGGTTAGCTCAGCGGTAGAGCACTGCTTTCACACGGCAGGGGTCACAGGTTCAATCCCTGTACCGCCCACCATAAATCAATGACTTAGTCCGTCGCCGCCGAATCTCGCATGCCCTGCCTGGGGGTTAAATCGCGCCGCCCGCCGTTCGCGTCGATCTCATTTGTCTCGATGTAGAACACTGTAAAATCAATATCTTACATACACAATCTGCTCCGAAATCGCACCTCCCGGGTGGTCGCCCCACTCTTTCGCGGCATTGTTCGGCCGCGGCAACGTCGATCTCGCCGCGCAGTCGCGCAACGTCGTCGAGGGTACGAGCCATCGCCCACGGCCCGTTCTCGCTTACCGCATCGACTCGTGGCCGGTCCCGGACGGCGTTATGGGATCGTCCGCGCCTCGCCGCCGTCTCGCTCCAGTCTTAAGTTGTGCAAAGACCGGAAACATCTGCGCGCGCGAGTGCAAAATCAGTTGCGCAGCTTTCGTGATCAGACCGCGTGAGACCAAGCCGTTGGACAACACGTCACATTCCGCGGCGCCCGTCGGTTGATATACTGCGCACAATATTTACAAGATCCCGGCATCCGCACGGCCCTCCAAGCATTTCCCGATGTCGGAATACGCGTTCAAACCGCTCAAGCACAATCCCATCGTCGCCTCTGTGGCCAAACAGGCGCTCAGGTGGCGGACGCGCGGTTTGCGAAAGGTAATTTTCACCGCGACCACGGGGCGCAGCGGCACCTTGACGCTAGCCAAGCTGTTTTCCACGGTCGACGGCTGCGTCGCTCTGCACGAGCCTCCCCCCATCATGAACGGACCCGTGCTCGAGGCGGCGAATTCCGGAAATGCCGCGCTGATCGACCGCGTCTATCGCCAGATCAAGTCGGTCAACATCCTTCGGGCGGCGGTCGGCCATCGCTACTACATGGAGGCCAATCATCTTTTCATAAAGACCTTCTACGAGCATGCCATTCGCGATTTCGGCGATCGTTTGTCCGTGATCCACCTGGTACGTCCGCCCATCGAAGTGGCGACCTCCATTTACCGCCTCGAGGACTATCCCGGTACTGAGCGCGGCAATTTCTGGTGGCTGGACTATCGCGCGCCTTCGAATCTAATAAAAATCGCCGATCTGCTGGATTGGGACGTCGAATTCTCCCACCCGTTCTATAAAGCACTTTGGTATTGGCACGAGGTGGAACTTCGAATCTCGGCGTGGAGTGCGCAGATGCCCTCCTTGCACATTGCCCGCTTCGAGACCGACTGGCTCAACGACGCCGCCCGGGTGTTCGAGCTGCTCGACAGCCTCGGAATCGAATACGACAAACTCAAGGTCGAGGCGCGCGTGGGAATTCGGGAGCATGACAAGGAGGAAGACAAGCTGCGGCCGCCCCTGCTGCCCGGGGAGGCGCAAATCATGCTCGATCTATTCCGGGAAATGCTCGCGAGTCGCGGCATCGGTACGCCGGGAAATCACTTCACCTCGTCAGGTTGAGGCATCGGCCGTATCGCGTTCCTCGGATTGCGCGGCATCGTACTCCGACACATTGACCCCGGCTTCGCGGCGGCGCTTGGCCAGCAGGGCGAGGTGAACGAGCATTCCCCGCGCGCCCCGATTGGGCGCGCAATAGGACCACACTCCCACCAGCAAGGGGCGGAAGAACGTGGCCCACTGTGGTTCATTGACCAGGTGCACCACGTCGATGCCGGGATCGTCGCACGCCTGCTGGATGACTCGCTCTAGCATCAGCAGTCCCGGCGCGAATTTCGAATGAGCCTCGCTGAATCCGATTTTCAAGATGTTGAGCGTCTTGCCGATCTGCAAGCAAAACTGCGCCGCCACCGGCTGATCGCCGTGCCACAACACATTGAATACGCAGTCGCCGCGCGCGCCGAAATCGCGCATCAGCGCGGAATAAAACCCAAGCATGGGGGGCTGTCACTTTATGGCCGAGCCCGCCCCGGCCTCGCCCTTCCAACCCGAGGCCTCGAGGTCGAGGAAGATGCGGAACCCTTCGTCGAGTTCACCCGGCCGCCGATACACCTGGTGGCGCAGCGGCGCGGCCTCGCGGGCGATCCGGTTGCGCCGGCGCAGATTGCTCTTGAACTTTGCGCTCATCGCGGGCGTTGCCTGCTCGAACGTGCCCTGGGTGCGGAAGTAAGCGCTGGCGTAATAGCGTAGCGCCACGGTCCGCGACGGCAGGCGGGCGCGGGCGGAGTAGGCGATCGATGCTTCCGCAGAAACCTTGCGCAACCGCAATTCGTCCCAACGGATGTCGTGCTGGTTGCGCAGCCACTGAGTCAGCGAGTACAGCAGGTCCCGGTTTTCCGTCGACTGCGCAAACGCGAAATCAGACAGTTGCATCTGGTCGTCTTCGATGGAGCCCAACAGTCGCGGCCGGAATGCGCCGAATTGAAAGTCTTGAAAATGAAGCGGGCAAACTGCCGCCAGGTCCGCGCCTCGGCGCGCCGCAACGAACCACAGGCGGCCGGGATCGGGTTCGAGCGAAGACAGATAGGCTCGATACCACTCGGGAAAATGATTGAACCGTGCGCCCGGCATGGCCTCCACCAACGCAGACCATTCGGGTGCGAGGCGCTCCAGGCCCTCGAACCCTCGGTATGCCTGAAAAACCAACCCGTCTTGCGCAACGACACTCGGCACTCAACCTCTCCTGTTTGTCCGCTGGGCCATCCATTGTTCCTTAGTCGTGTCACCATTTTGTGTCAGCAACGGCGCCCGCTCCCGCCCGGGCGCCCGTGGGATCTTGCCGTTTGCCCTGTTGCGGAGATTGTTCGGTCGGAACGTTGCAAAC
>JBARBX010000760.1:0-2731 GCA_049793535.1 Steroidobacteraceae bacterium
ACCGCGTACCGATTCGCGGAATACGCCGCGCTCATCGCGGAGCGGCTCGGCGATCGCGTGCGCTCGTTCGCGACCCACAATGAACCCTGGGTCACGGCGACGATCGGCCACGAGTTGGGGCATTTCGCGCCCGGAATCAAGAACCGGGCCGTGGCGATGCAGGTGTCGCATCACTGTCTGTTGAGCCATGGACTGGCCATGAAGGCCATGCGCAGCGCGCGCAGCAATCTCGAGGTCGGCATTGTTCTCAATCTCTCGCCGGTCTACTCGGCCACCGACTCGGCGGCCGACACCCTGCACGCATCGCGCGAGGACGGCTTGCTGGTGCGCTGGTACATGGACGCCCTGCTGCGCGGGGAGTATCCGGCGGATGTCCTGGAGTTCCTCGCGGCGGATGCGCCCCGGGTCCTACCGGGCGACGCGCAATTGATTGCGCAAAAGCTCGACTTTCTCGGCGTGAATTACTACCACCCCATTGTATCCGCGGCCGGGCGGCCATTTTATCCCGCCCGCGAAGGCGTGCCGGTCACCGACATGGGCTGGGAGGTGGCACCGGGAAACTTTACCGAGTTGCTGCTGCGCCTCGACCGCGACTACGAGCTGCCGCCGCTGTTCATAACGGAAAACGGGGCGGCGTATCGGGATCGGGTCATTGATGGGGGCGTCCGGGATGAAGAGCGGCGCGCCTACATCGAATCTCACATCAGTGCCATCGCGGACGCCGTCGCGCGGGGCGTCGATGTGCGCGGCTACTTCCTGTGGTCCTTGCTGGACAATTTCGAGTGGGCCGCGGGTTACACCAAGCGCTTCGGGATCTATTACGTCGACTATCAGACCCAGGCCCGCATTTTGAAGCGCAGCGGCTTCTGGTACAAGGAATTCGCCGCTGCGTTCAATCAAGCACACGGAGGGGGGAGAGCGAGAAGGCAGTCGATATGAGCTTGCGTGCAGCGGCCGCACTGGTCATGTTCCTGACCCTGCACGGCGTGGGTTTTTCGCAGCCGGCGACGGCGCAACTCTCTCGCCCATGGATGAATGCATCGCTGTCGCCCGATGTGCGCGCCGCGGCGGTGCTGCAACAACTCACCCTCGATGAGAAAATCCAGTTGGTGCACGGCATCGGCTGGGGGCCCCTAAAAGCGGGCAGCCCCATTCCGCCCGACAACAATGGCGGCGCGGGAGAGATCCTTGGAATTCCGCGTCTCGGCATTCCGTCCCTGCAACAGGCGGACTCGGCCGTGGGGGTGCGAATGGCAGCGCCGCAAAGCCGCTACGCGACCTTGCTGCCGTCGGTGCTGGCGGCCGCGGCTGCCTGGGATCCGCAAGCAGCGCACCTCTACGGAGACGTCATCGGGCGCGAACTGCGGGCGCAGGGATTCAATCAGTCGATCGGCGGCGGCGTCAATCTCGCGCGCGATCCGCGCAATGGCCGGCTGTTCGAATACGCCGGCGAAGACCCGGTGCTCGCCGGCGTGACCGTGGGTCATGTCATTCGCGGTGTGCAAGACAACCAAGTCATGGGCGACATCAAGCACTTTGCCTTCAACGATCAAGAGACCGGGCGCACCCTTGTGGATGCCCGCATCTCGCCCAAGGCCGCGCGCGAGAGCGATCTATTGGCGTTTGAACTGGGCATCCGCATCGGCCAGCCGTCGTCCGTGATGTGCAGCTACAACAAGGTGAACGGGGATTGGGCCTGCGAGAACGATTGGCTGCTGAATCACGTGCTGAAAGGCGCCTGGCGTTTTCCCGGCTTCGTGGTATCCGATTGGGACGGCACGCACTCCACCGAGAAGGCGGCGCTGGCCGGGCTCGACGTGCAAATGCCGGGCGATGAGTACTTCGGCGCCGCGCTGAAGCAGGCGGTCATCTCCGGCCGGGTTCCCTTGCAGCGTCTCGATGACATGGTGCACCGGGTGCTGCGTTCGATGTTCAACGCCGGCGTCATCGACCACCCGCCGACGCCACGCAGCGTGGTCGATCCCTTTCGAGGCCGGGAAGACGCGCAGCATATTGCCGAAGAGAGCATCGTTCTATTAAAGAACGACGGCACGCTGCCGCTGAACGCCGCCGCGCTGCGATCCATTGCCGTGATCGGCGCGCACGCCGATGTGGGGGTACTCTCCGGGGGAGGCTCGGCGCAGGTCGATGCACCGGGCGGCAATGCCATCGCTCCCACCACCCCCACCCAGTGGGGTGAAGCGGTGTACTTTCCCTCCTCGCCGCTGCGGTACATCCGGAAGCATGCGCAGGGAGCTCTGGTGCAATTTGCCGCGGGCACAGATGTTGCCGCGGCGGCAGCGCTGGCCAAGTCCGCCGACATTGCCATTGTGTTCGCGGATCAATACATGAGCGAGTCGGGCGATGCTCCTGGCCTGTCGCTGCCCGGCAGGCAAGATGAACTCATCGCGGCGGTGGCGGCCGCCAACCCGCGCACCATCGTCGTACTGATCACGGGCAATCCGGTGACCATGCCCTGGATCGATCGGGTGGCCAGTGTGCTGGAAGCTTGGTATCCCGGAATCGGCGGCGGCCAGGCGATTGCGAATCTCCTCTTTGGGACTGTGGTTCCGTCGGGCAAGCTGCCCATCACCTTTGCCAAAGCCGCGAGCGATCTGCCGCACGAAGGCATTTTCGGCGTGACGCCGGGCAGCGCCGGCGGAGATTCGCTGCGGTTTTGGGCCGCGGATAAGCAAACGCGGCGAAGCCTGGTCGCCGACTACAAGGAAGG
>JBARBX010000761.1:0-8428 GCA_049793535.1 Steroidobacteraceae bacterium
TATCCGCACGAGCTGTCCGGCGGCATGCTCAAACGCGTCGAACTTGCGCGGGCGCTGGTGGTGAAGCCGGAAATTCTCTACATGGATGAGCCGTTCTCCGCGCTGGATGCGCTCATGAGCCTGCGCATGCGCAAGGAGTTACTGCGAATTCTCGAGGTGGAGCGGCACACCGTCGTGTTGATCACCCATGACGTCGAGGAGGCGCTGCAGCTCGCCGACCGGATCTTCGTGCTGAGCGCACGTCCAACCGTCATTCAGGCGACTTTCGAGATACCGTTCGCGCATCCGCGCAAGCTGTCGAGTCCCGAAGTGCAAGACACCAAAGAAGCTATACTGCGCGAGCTGGGGGTGTAAGGAGAACACCGATCGATGCGCCGCGCTAAGAACCACAGGACCATTGCCGCGACTTCGCTGCTCCTCTGCTGTGCGGCCGCATCGCCAGCGGCTGCCAACGACGTGCGCATCGCCCCGCAATCGATCGGCGGCACGGTCAGCAGCCCCCACGGCGCCGAAGCCGGAGTCTGGGTCATCGCCGAAACCCATGATTTCAAGACACGGTTCGCCAAGATCGTCGTCACCGACAACGCCGGCCGCTTTCTTCTGCCGGATCTTCCCGGCGCGAAGTACAGCGTCTGGGTGCGCGGTTATGGCCTCGCCGACTCGCCCAAAACCGAGGCGACCCCCGGACACACACTGAAGCTCGCGGCCGTCATTGCGCCGGACCTGGCGGCAGCGGCCAAGGTCTATCCCGCCGCCTACTGGTACGCGATGATGAAGATCCCCGAGCAGTCGGAGGTGTCATCCCTGCCCGGCGGCCGCAACGGCTACCTCATGTGGATGAAGAACATGGGTTGCGTCGGCTGCCATCAGCTAGGGAATCTGGCGACCCGCACCATTCCTCCCTCCTTGGGCAAGGTTGAATCCTCCCAGGAAGCTTGGCTGCTGCGCCTGCAATCCGGTCAGGCCGGCATCTCGATGATCAACATCGTGCAAGGCACCCTCGCGGGAATTCCGATTCACTATCTCGCCGACTGGACCGACCGCATCGCCGCGGGCCAATTGCCGGCCGAGGCACCGCAGCGCCCCAGCGGCATGGAGCGCAATGTGGTGGCGACGGTACGCGACTGGTCGGATGGCCGAGCGTACTTGCACGATCTCACGAGCACCGATCGCCGGCATCCCACCGTCAACCCGAACGGATTGATTTACGGAAGCCCGGAGCTCAGCACCGACAATTTCCCGATTCTCGATCCGGAGCACAACACCGCCACCACGTTCAAGGCGCCGGTGCGGGACGCAGATACGCCGACGACCCACGACGATCCGGTGCTTCGGGCCTCGCCCTACTGGGGCGAGGAGCGCATCTGGGACAGCCGGGCGATTGCGCACAATCCGATGATGGATGCAACCGGCCGGGTCTGGTACACGGCGCGCATACGCGCGGCAACCAACCCTGCCTTCTGCAAGAAAGGCTCCGCGCACCCGTCGGCTCGAGATTTTCCCATCGACTCATCGGATCGCCAGCTTGCGGTGTATCAACCCAAGAGCGGCAAGTACACCTTCGTCGACACCTGCTACGCCACACATCATCTGCAATTCGCCGAAGACTCGAACGATACCTTGTGGACCAGCGGCGGCCACGAAGTCATCGGCTGGCTCGACACCCGGAAATTCGATCGGACGGGCGATGCCGCGGCCTCGCAGGGGTGGGCTCCCTTCGTGCTCGACACCAACGCCAACGGCAAGCGCGATGCCTGGGTGGAGCCCGGCCAACCAATGGATCCCACTCGCGACCGGCGATTGGCGGTGAGTATCTACGCCATCATGCCGAACCCCGCGGACGGCAACGTCTGGGGATCGGTGGCCTTCCGCTATCCGGGCGCGCTCGTGCGTTTCGATCCGCGTACCCGCTTGAGTGAAATCTACAATGTGCCCGCGCCCGGCTTTGGCGTGCGCGGCGCCGACATCGACGCCCAAGGCGTGGTGTGGGTGTCCTTGGCGAGCGGACACTTGGGCGAGTTCGATCGGCGCAAGTGCAAGGGTCCGCTCAACGGCCCCACGGCGACCGGCGATCACTGCCCGGAAGGCTGGAGCTTTCATCGCCTGCCGGGTCCCTCGTTCGTCAATGTGCCGCAGATGAGCGTCGAGTCGAGCTACTACACCTGGGTGGACCAGCACGACACCTTGGGTCTGGGCGCCAACGTACCGATCGCGACCGGCAATCTATTCGACGGTGTGCATGCGCTGGTGGCTGGGAAATTCGTGACTCTGCGCATTCCCTATCCGCTCGACTTCTATGCCAAAGGGATGGATGGCCGGATCGACGATGCGGCCGCGGGCTGGAAGGGGCGCGGCCTCTGGGTCACGAGCGGCGATCGCACGCCCTGGCACAAGGAAGGAGGCAAGGGCGCCAAACCTTTGGTGGTCCACTTTCAGGTGCGCCCATCGCCTCTGGCCGAGTGATTCTCAGCCGCTGCCCTCCGCGAGCCACCGGCACAGGGCCGCGAACGCGGGCAGCGTGATGAAATCATTCGCTTCGCTGGTCGCGATGGGATGCGAGCAGAAGCGCGCGATGACCACCTCGGCGCCCGGGGCGACGTACAGCCGTTGACCGTGGATGCCGCGGCCCTCGAACATGCCGAGCGGGTTGTGCGACACCCACCACATGTTGCGATAGGAATATCCCGGCAGCAGCGCGTATCCCGTGAACTTCGCGGGGTCGGCGCCGCGCCGGATGTCGGCGACGACCGCGGCAGGAATCACCTGTCTGCCCGCCCAGGCGCCTTCACAGCGCAGCAGCTCGCCGAAACGGGCCAGATCGCGCAAGGTTGCGCTCAAGCCGCCGCCGCCCATGGGCACGCCGATGGAATCGACCGCGAGATAACCGTCCTCCTCGCAGCCGATCCGCGACCAGATGCGCTGGCTCAACATGTCGGCGAGGCCAATCCCGGTGGCGCGATGCATGACCCAGCACATCACTTCGGTGTTGACCGTTTTATAGTCGAACACTTCCCCATGCTGTCCCGACTTGCGCAGGGTCAGCAGGTACTCGTAGTAATTGCCGGGCCCCGTGTAGTCCGCAGGCCGCGTGCGCAGGCCTCCCGCGCGCGAGTAGTCCCAGATTTGCGCACGCGGATCCGCATAGTCCTCGGAGTAGAGGACCCCGATCTGCATATCGAGTACTTGACGCAAGGTCGCGTCTTCATAGGCGGTTCCCGCCATTTCGGGAAGGTAGAAGGGCACGCGCTTGTCCTCATCCAGCAGGCCTTCGTGAATCAAGGTGGCCGCCAGAGTGGCCGCGTAGGATTTGGTGATCGAGAAGCAGGCGTGCGGCCGATGCGGTTCGAGCGCCCCGAAATAGCGTTCGTAGATCCGCAGGCCGCGATACATGACGAGGATGCCGTCGGTGTAGGTCTGGGTCAGCGAGTCCGCCCACGTGTGACGCCGGCCGCTCAGGTCGTCGAAGGTGAGTTCATCGATGGCGGCTTCGCGTCCACGAGAGATCGCGCCCCGGTCGCTCGGCGCGCCGGTGCCTCGCCACACGGGGGCGGTGGGCACGAGTTCGCGCATGTGCGAAAGGCTCCAGCGGATTTGCGGGAAGCCCAGGATTTCATCGTCCTCGAAGCGGATGCGCTTCGCGGGCAGTGGGGGCGAGCCCTTCATCCATCCCAGTGCCACGGGATCCGACGCATTGCCGTCCGGATATTCGACGCCGTTGAATTCCATTGTGCCGCCCTTCATGATTTTTCCTCGCTGCCTCCCGCCTAACTTAGCACCAACCGCCCGGCGAGACTGTAGACTGAAGCACGCCCGGGTGAATGCGAGGAGCCCCATTGAATCTTGCCTGCCACTGGTGCCTGGATCCGTCGGTCGTCTATCTCAACCACGGATCGTTCGGCGCCTGCCCGTCCACGGTGCTTGACGCCCAGGCGGCGCTGCGCCTCGAGATGGAGCGCGAGCCGGTCGACTTCTTGGTGGCAAAGCTGCCGGCCCGACTCGATGCCGCCCGCGAAACCCTCGCCAGCTTTCTGGGTGCCTCCCATGAGGATCTGGTGTTCGTCACCAACGCGACCGCCGGAGTCAACGCCGTGTTGCGCTCGCTATCGCTCAGACCGGGCGATGAGCTGCTGCTCACCAACTTGAGCTACGCCGCCTGCCGCAAGACGGCCGACTTCGTGGCGCTGCAGACGGGCGCGCGCGTGGTGGTGGCGCGGCTGCCCTTCCCCTGCCGCGATGAAGAGGAACTCATCGCCCCCATCTTGAGCTCGGTCACCCCGCGCACGCGCCTTGCGCTCCTCGATCATGTGACGAGTCCGACGGCGCTCATTTTCCCGATTGCGCGCCTGGTCGCGGAGCTTCAGGCGCGCGGGGTCGATACCCTGGTGGACGGCGCGCACGCGCCCGGGATGATACCTCTCGTACTGTCGGAACTCGGCGCGGCGTATTACACCGGCAATGCGCACAAGTGGCTTTGCGCCCCGAAGGGTGCGGCCTTCCTGCATGTACGCCGCGATCGGCAGGCGGATCTGCATCCCGGAGCCATCAGCCACGGATACCCGGCGGGATTTCGCGCGGAATTCGACTGGACCGGAACCTTCGATCCCACTCCGTGGCTGTGCATCCCCGAGTCGCTGCGCTTCATGGGCGCGCTTCTGCCCGGCGGCTGGCCGGCGGTCATGTCGGCCAATAGGAGCCTCGCGCTGCAAGCCCGCGCGAGGCTTTTAGAAAGCACCGGCGTCGCGAAGCCCTGCCCCGAATCCATGATCGGATCGATGGCCTCTCTGCCCTTGCCAGAAGCCTCCGCCGGTTCACCGGCTCATCGCCTCGACTACAAGGGTTTGCACGATTGGTTCCGTGCGCGCGGGGTGGAGACCTGGCTGCATCCGAATCCTGTGCCGTTACTGCGCGTGTCCGCGCAGCTCTACAACGATCTGGATCAGTTCAAGCTGCTCGCGGGACTGCTCGAGGAAGCACTGCATGGCCGTTGAGCCGGAAGCAGGAGCCATCCGGCCGCGGCTTTCCACGTTCGACACGGCGATGGTGGTGTTCAGCCTGGTGGTGGGCATCGGCATCTTTCGCACCCCCGCCATGGTTGCGGGAGCGGCCGGGGGCACCTCGCTGTTCTTCACGGCGTGGATTGTGGCCGGCCTCATCAGTTTGATCGGCGCCCTTACCTTCGCGGAAATCGGATCGCGGTATCCACGAGCGGGGGGTTACTACCGGGTCGTCGCCGACTGTTACCGCCCGGCGCTTGCCTTCATGCTGAACTGGTCGCAGACGCTGATGCAGGGCGCGGGCGCCGCCGGCGTCGCCTTCATCGGCGCCGAATACCTGATGCCGGTCATCCTGCCGCCGCAGTGGCGCACGCCGCATGCGTCGCTGGTGCTGGCCTGCGCCACCATGCTGATCCTGCTGATTTTCAATTACCGCGGTGTGAAGCCGGGCGCACGCGTGCAGAATCTCCTGTCCCTGCTCAAGATCGTCATGATCCTGGGACTCGCCGTGTTCGCTCTGCTCCTGGCGCCGCGGCAGCCCGCACTGGCGCCCGTCTCCGCCGCGCCCTCGGGGTTGCGCCTCGCGTCGGCGTTGATCCCCTGCTTCTACGCCTACGGCGGGTACCAATTGACCATGAATTTGGGCGCCGACTTGAAGGACGCGCGCCGGCGTTTCCCGCTCGCCATCACGGCCGGCATGTTCAGCGTGGTCGGCCTGTACCTGCTGCTGAACTTCGCCTATCAACGGGTGCTCGGGACCGGCGGCATCGCGGACTCGAAGTTGGTGGCGGCTGCGCTGTCGCGCGCCACCTTCGGACCCTTCGGCGAAGTGCTGATCTCCCTCGCCGTGTTTCTGTCGGCCGCCGGATTCGTCAATGCGACCATCATTCAGATGCCGCGCAGTTTCTACGCCATGGCGCAGGACGGCGTGCTGCCGCGCGCTTTTCTACGGGTCAATCCGCGCACCCAGGTGCAGGAGGTCGGGCTGCTGTTCTTCGGCGCGACCATGCTGCTGCCGGCATTCGTGCTCGGATCCTTCGAGAAGCTCTTGCACTATGTGATTTTCACCGACACCCTGACGCTGGCCGTGGTCGCCTCGACGTTGTTCGTATTGCGGCGCCGGCGCTCGGGTGACGGCGGCTTTTCCATGCCGGGATATCCACTGCTGCCGGCTCTTTATATAGTGTGCCTGCTCGGCGTGGGTGCGCGCGTGTGCTCCTTGGAGCCCGCGCTGGCGCTGACGGGCAGCCTGATCCTGCTCACCGGCTGGCCGCTGTTCAAGCTGGGACACCGGATCTTCGGGAACGCATCCGGCGCACGGTAGCGTCGAACACCAGACGGGCGATTTTGAGTCCGCTGCCCAAGTCGGTGACGGCCTCGCGGCAGCGGAGCTGAACGGCTTCGGCCAGGGCGACAACCTCGCCGGGGATCGCGCCGGCGGCGCACTGAATCTCCGCGGCGCGCTGCACCGTCCACAACAGGGTGAAGGTGCTGGGAATGTCCCGCTCGCATACGGCGATCCCATGATTGCGCAGCACCAGCACATGCTTGTCGCCGAGACTCGCCAGCATGCGCCCGCGCTCTTCGGCGTACAGGGTGATGCCTTCGAAATCGTGGTAGCCGACGCGGCCGTAGAATTGGGCGCTGTAGAAATTGTTGTGATCGAAGCCGGCTCGCTTCATCGCGACCGCGGACACCGCCGTGGTGTGCGTGTGCGCCACGCAGCCGACATCCGGACGGCTCTCGTGGATCACGCCGTGCAGGGCGAAGCCGGCGGGATTGGCCGGATAGTCGGAGGGCTCGACGAGCCGGCCGTCGATGCCCACCTTCAGCAGATTTTCCGGCGTGATCTCGGAATAGTTCAACCCGAAGGGATTGACCAGGTAGTGGTGCTCCGGGCCGGGGAGACGCACCGAGATGTGGTTGAAAATCATCTCCGTCCAACCGAGAAAGTCGACGAGATGATAAAAGTCGCAGAGATCGCGCCGCAGGCGCCGCTCCTCCGACTCCGCTGCCTTCGGGGATGAGAGTGTTGACAGCATGGGACGCTCCTCAGTCGCTACGCGGGCGCGGTATTATACTCGATCATCGTTGCATCGCTCGTCGCGTACCGAGAACTACGTCTGTTTCGACGGCCATCGCCGTACAGTAAACTGTGCCCAATGGACACCCTTTCTCCGCCGCGCCGCCGCGCCGCACTGAACTTCATCTTCGTCACGGTCCTGATCGACATGCTGGCCTTCGGCATGATCATTCCCGTGCTGCCCATCCTGGTGCAGGACTTCGTGGGCGGCAATGCCGCGCGCGCCGCGGAAATGTACGGCTTGTTCGGCACGGCCTGGGCATTGATGCAGTTCATCTTCTCGCCGGTGCAAGGCTCGCTCTCCGACCATTTCGGCCGGCGCAGCGTGATCCTCATCTCCTGCGCGGGTCTGGGTTTGGATTTCATCCTCATGGCGCTCGCGCCCAATCTGTGGTGGCTGCTGCTCGGCCGGGTGATCTCAGGCATCACCGCGGCCAGCTTCAGCACCGCCGGTGCGTATATCTCCGATGTCACGCCGCCGGAGAAGCGCGCCGCGAGCTTCGGCATCATCGGTGCGGCCTTTGGCGTCGGATTCATACTGGGCCCTGCGGTGGGCGGGCTGCTCGGCGCCATCTCGCCGCGCCTGCCCTTCTGGGCGTCGGCCTTCATGGCTCTGGCCAATGTCTGCTGGGGCCTGTTCGTTCTGCCGGAATCGCTACCCAAGGACAAGCGCGTGCCCTTCGCCTGGAAGAACGCCAACCCCTTAGGAGCCCTCAAGCTGCTGCGCTCCCACCCCATGTTGACGGGTCTCGCGGGCAGCTACTTCCTCATCAATCTGGCGCACGGGGTGCTGCCCAGCACCACCGTGCTGTACATGCATTATCGCTACTCGTGGAATACGCGGGACGTGGGCCTGTTGCTGGCCGGCGTCGGCATCTGCTCGCTCATCGTCCAGGGTTTCTTGGTGAAGCCGGTGGTCAAGTGGCTGAAGGAGCGGCGCGCCATGGCCTTGGGATTGACCTTCGGCGCCATCGGCTTCGCCATCTACGGCCTCGCGCCCACGGGGCGTATTTTTTGGATCGGCGTGCCGGTGATGGCGCTATGGGGGGTGGCGACTCCATCGCTGCAAACCATCATGACTCGGTCGGTGGATGCGACCGAGCAGGGCCGCCTGCAGGGGGCGCTCGCCAGCCTGGTTGGACTGGGAAGCCTCATCGGCCCCACGGTATTCACTCAAACCTTTGCCACCTTCATCAGCACGCGCGCCGACTGGAAGTTGCCGGGCGCGCCCTTCCTGCTGTCGGCCGTGCTCGTGTTCGCGGCCATGCTGCTGGCGTGGCGCACCACTCAGTCGCTCGCGGTGACCGCCGCGACCGAAGCGGCGTGAGCGGCCCCGCGCCCGCCGTTCAGC
>JBARBX010000762.1:0-4291 GCA_049793535.1 Steroidobacteraceae bacterium
GGGTTAGACCGGCACCCACAAGGAACGGCCGAAAGTGACGTGTCAAAAGCTCAACGACCGGCAAGTGATGGGCTTGTTTGACGGGTGTCCGGGTAAAGAAGGGGCTCTCTGAGAGTGTCGACCTGATGTAGAAGCCGACCGGCGCAATGGCCATTCCCAAAACGAACGGCACCCGCCAACCCCACGACTCGATCTGCTGTGGCGTCAAACTAGCCGTTAGCGCGAATCCAACGATGCCCGCGAGGATGTAGAAAAGCCCGACACTTGCCTGCTGCCACGAAAGGAAATATCCGCGCCGTGATGGGGGCGCATGCTCCGCCAAGAACGAAAACGCACACCCCACTTCACCGCCAGTGGACAGACCCTGGATCAATCGCGCACAAGTTATGAGTAGAGGAGCCGCAATGCCAATGCGTGAGTATCCGGGGATGATGGCCATAAGACCGGTGCCTACTGCCATGAGCAAGATGCTTGCAGATAAGGCCGCCTTACGCCCGGAGGAGTCAGCGTAGTTTCCCAACAAGAGCGCGCCAAGCGGCCTCATCACAAAGCCGGCAGTGAACGCCCCAAATGTCGCCAACATCGAAGTCAGTTCACTTCCCGTTGGAAAGAATGTCCGAGCGATAATCGGAGCAAACATGGCGTACGCCACGAAGTCAAACCACTCCAAGGCGGTGCCAATACCGCACGCGACGATAATGCGCGTTTCGTTCGACGTGCTTAGTCGATGGGGAGTCGTTTGAGACTCGAGTGTCATTTCGCTGGCCATCTTCTTCCGTGTCGGTGAAGGCTACTTCAGGATCCCGTGAACAGTTCATTTAATCGAAAGGCCGTTTTGGCGACCCGAAGTTGACTGCTTTTTAGTCATGCTGTCAAATGTCACACGGACATGGGTCCATGCATGAATGTGATGATATGCAAATCGGCGGCGGCAGGAGAGACCAATGAGAATCAGGCAAATTGAAGCGTTCCAGGCTGCAATACAGACTGGATCAATAACTCGTGCGGCCGATTTGCTTGGAATTGGGCAGCCGGCGGTAAGCCGGTTAATTGCAGACTTGGAAATCTCCACGGGCTTTCCGCTATTTCATCGCTCCAAAGGGCGAATCACGCCGACCACTGAGGGCCTGCGCTTTCACGCTGTTGTGGAGCGAGCGTTTCTTAGCATGAAGGAGATCGAACGCGCGGCAGAGCAGATTCGCCACGCGTACAGTGGACACCTCACCGTCTCTACGCTACCCGTTCTCGCGTCGACTATCATCCCTGAAGTCATTCGACTATTCGTCGAGAAGAATCCGAAGGTGTCCATTGACATTCAACCACTGTGGATGACGGAGATCCTTCAAGGAATACAAGCCCAGCGTGCGGACGTTGCAATGTCGGTAAGCTTCACTGAGGTGCAGGGTGTTCGCCAGGAACACCTAATTGATGTGCGATTTGTGGCTGCGCTACCCAAACATCACAGGCTCGCCAAGCGGAAAATTCTCGACATTCGTGACTTTGATGGCGAAGACTATATAAGCATTGTCCCGAATTCGGCCATTGGCTGGGGCCGGATAGAAAAAGAGTTCGAGGCGAAAGGCGTAAGTCCAAATCGGCGGTTTGCGACGCCATATTCTCAGACGGCCTATAGCATGGTTGCGGCCGGTGTCGGGGTCGCAATCCTCGAACCTTTTGCCGCAAGGCACTGGTCCAAAAATGGTGTGACCATAAGACCGCTCTCTGTGGATTTATGTTTTACCTATTCTCTGTTTTTTCCAGAGCAGCCCACTACGAACCCAATTGTTGAAGAATTCGTTCTCTGCTTGCGGAAGTATTTGAGTATGAACAAGCCCATGTTTAACTCATGACAGGACTCTGCAACGCCATTATCGCGTTAGAGTGAGAAGAATGCGCTCTGGTTTAAGCTCGAGCGAACCAACGGGGTGTCGCGCTCGACACTATCCGAACCTATATACGCGCGCTCGAGCACAGCGACGCGGGCGCGCCACTCTGTCCACAGCTACAGCCGCGACGGGAATAGGGAAGATATGACTTCTTGGGCTTACCTCGCGACTTATTGCGACCGTGATCTGCCGAAGTGGTCCACTTCCATTCGCCCCTTCAACTCGCACCTACCAATCTAGACCACCTGTTAGCCTGACCGGGCAGCGTGCTCAGTGCGACGCGGGCAGTTGATCCATGAACCGACGCCGATCGCGTGCCCCGTCGTGCTCGGCGCGCGAGTGCACGTCGATCACCATGACCTGGCCGCTCGCATAGGGCGGCCAGGTGGGCAAGCCCGCGCCATTGGGATTGCCGGTCTTGATGAAGTTGGCGAAAAAGCCCTGCATCGTCTGCGAGACCTGTTCGTCATCCGGCGTCCACGTATAGACGTTATTGCCGGCGAGGTTGCCGAGGGCATACTCGATCTCGCCCGAATGCACGGCGCCGTCGCCCGCGGGTGTCTTACCATCGCGCGTGGCTGGCCGCGGCTTCTGGTAGCGATAGTAGTAGGTGCTCGATGGCGCCGCACGGGCCACTTCATCCACCCACTTCCAGGTTCCCTGCCCGATGAACCGATCGCTGAGCAGCGCTTCAGCGGCATGCCGAGCGCTGGCGTCGTCAGTGGCCGGATATTGCGCCAGCACGGCATCTGCCTCACTGCCGTACCACTCCTGTACCTGGTAGCGATAGGCATCGAGCGTTGGGGTCTCGCCCTTGAAGAATTCGGCGGCAGAGAGTTCCGGATCATTGGATCCGGCCAGCAGCGGCACGTGCGCTTCCTCGCCCGCAGCGTAAATGGCTGCGGGCGCCTCGGGAAACACGTAGCCATCGAGCGTCGGGTGCCAGGCAGCATCGGGCCGGGCGGAGAGCGCGAGCAGCTCATCCGCCGAGAGCGCGCGCAGCTCGGCAATCGAGGGGTGTCCCACCGCCGTGGCGAACTTCTGCCCTGCGGCCTCTGCCTCAGCGAGACTAATCCAGTTGCTGACGCCCAGCACTGCGCCGCTCTCGCCGATAGCACCGGCGATCAGCCCGCGGGAGAGCGGCGAGGCCATGAGTGTGCTCACGGAGAATGACCCAGCGGATTCGCCGCCGATCGTGACGCGCCCAGGATCGCCGCCGAACGAGTCGATATTGCGCGCCACCCACTGCAGCGCGGCGATCTGATCGAGGTACCCGTAGTAACCTGAGGCGCGGTGAGGCGACTCGGCCGTGAGCCCCGGGTGCGCGAACTGCCCGAAAATATTGAGGCGGTAGTTCACCGTGACCGTGACGATGCCCCGGGCAGCGAAGCTTGCCCCGTCGTAGCGTGGTTCCGAACCGTCGCCCGCCACGGCCCCGCCTCCGTAGAAATACACCAGCACCGGCATCCGCCCGGCGTGCCGCGCCAGCGTCCACACGTTCAGAAACAGGCAGTCCTCGCTGGTACCGCCGGCGCGGAATACCATGTCGGAAAAGAGGGGGCGCTGCATGCATTTGTTGCCGAAGTGATCGGCCGCGCGCACGCCAGACCAGGGCGTGGCGGTTTGGGGTGCTTTCCAGCGCAACTGCCCAACCGGCGGTGCGGCATAGGGAATGCCCAGGTAGGCGTACACGCCATGATTGACGGGCACTCCACTCAGGCGACCTGCCTCGATGCGCACTGTAGGACCCGGCACTTGAGCCGGTGCGATGGTAATAAACAGAGTTGCAAGGACACAAGTCCCCACCAGCTCCGCAATCCCTCGACGCATAAAAAAGTCCAGCTTCAATGTCATCGGTCGTAGTCCAGCCATGGCGATCTCCGAGGTTCTGCTTGTCTGGATTGTATTGGCCACGCCGTGCAATGAGCCTTGCCGTTGAAATACGCCTTGTCGGCCGCGGCATGCGTTAAGCCGGGGGCGAAAACGGTCTTGCCAATGCCAGTATCGGTGCCGGTGACGACAATCGTCAGCGTCATAAGGGAACGGTTGCGTGCAGCGCTAGAATTGGAGCACTTTCACGTAGCGTACATGAGGCAACGCACGGAGCCGGTGCTGAATGGCCTCGGGCACGATCTGATCCACACCCACAATGGCAATTGCGTCTTGCTCCGCGGCTTGGCGCCCTAAATGGAAGGTCGCAATATTGATATTGGCCTCTCCCAACATGGTGCCCAGTGCGCCGACGAACCCGGGTCTATCTAGATTGTTGATGAGGAGCATCACCGGATGGAAGTCCGCTTCGAGGGCCATCCCTTTGACTTCGACGATCTTCGCCATTCCGGCGTTCACCACTCCAGCGAGGGTACGCCAACGCCCCCCGGTGAGCACCTTGATTCGAATCAACG
>JBARBX010000763.1:0-2859 GCA_049793535.1 Steroidobacteraceae bacterium
CATCGGCAGCCCGGCCGCCCGACTGCGTGGGGTAGGCCAGGAGAGTCACTCCCTCGGCCTCGCGCCCGACCAGGAACACGGAAATGCCGCGCGCATCGCGCACGTCGCTCGTGCCGCCCGCACCCTCGCCACCGCGCGCCGACACCAGAAAATAGTCGGCGGACGGTGCATCGAGCACCACAGTCTTCTGGCCCGACAAGCGCCAGCCGCCGCCCTCGGGAGTGGCGGTACAGGTCACCTGCGATAGGTCATAGCGCCCCGACGCCTCGTAGCAGGCGAGCGCCAGCTTGATCTCCCCGGTGCCGATTCGAGGCAGCAGTGATCGCTTGACGGCTGGAGAACCCGAATCACGGATCAAGCCTCCGCACAGGACGACCGTGCTCAAGAAGGGTTCCAGCAACAAGCCGCGCCCCATCGATTCCATCACCAACATGACATCGACGGCGTTGCCACCGAAACCGCCGAATTCTTCCGGGATACTGAGCGCGAGTATCCCCAATTCGGCAAATCGCGCCCAGGCGTCGGCGGAGTATCCCAGCGCGGATCGCGCAAGCTCGCGCCGGCGCCCGAAATCATATTCGCGGTTGACGAAACGCTGCAGCATCTCCTGCAGCGCGGTCTGCTCGTTGCTGTAGTTGAAGTCCACGGCCGCGCCTTAGAGACCCAGGATCATCTGCGAGATGATGTTCTTCTGGATTTCAGTGGAGCCCGCGTAAATCGTCGTCTTGCGCATATTGAAGTAATGGCCGGTGAGCGGCGGTGCATACGGCGCGTAATGCCCCGCAAACTTAGGGTCCGCAACCCAGTCCATTTCCAGCGCCTCACGCAGATAGGGAATCGCATCGGGCCCCAGAGCCTGCATTTGCAGCTCGGCGATGGTCTGCTGAATCTCCGAACCCTTGATCTTGAGCACCGATACCTCCGGCCCCAGGGTGCGCGATTCGTCCGCCGCGGCCGACAGCACGCGCAGATTGGTGATCTCGAGCGCCATCAGCTCGAGTTCCACATGCGCGATGCGCTCGCGAAAGCGCGCATCCTCGAGCAGCGGCCGGCCGTTCGCCGTTTGCCGGGACGAGATTTCCTTGAGCTTCTTCAAGGCGCGCTTGCAGTTGCCGACGCCGGCATTGTTGGTGCGCTCGTGGGTCAGCAGGAACTTCGCGTAGGTCCAGCCCTTGTTCTCTTCGCCGACCAGGTTCTGCGAGGGCACCTGCACGTCGTCGAACCAGATCTCGTTGATCTCGTGTTCGCCGTCCAGCATGGCGATGGGCTCGATGCGGATGCCGGGCGACTTCATGTCGATCAGAAGAAACGAGATGCCCTGCTGCGGCCGGCCTTCGGAACCCGTTCGCACCAGACAGAACATCCAATCGGCGTATTGGCCCAGGGTATTCCAGGTTTTCTGGCCATTGACGAGGTAGTGATCGCCCTGCCGCACGGCGCTCGTCCGCAGCGACGCGAGATCCGAGCCCGAACCGGGTTCGGAATATCCCTGGCACCACCAGTCCTCGCCGGTGAGGATTCGCGGCAGGAAGTACTCCTGCTGCTCGGCATTGGCGAAATTCATGAGGACCGGCGCCAACATTCGCAGCGAGAACGCGTTCTGCGGCGGCGCGCCGATATCCGCCCGCTCTTCCTCGAATATATGTTGCTGCACGACGCTCCAGCCGGCGCCGCCGAAGCGCGTCGGCCACATCACGGCGCCCCAGCCGCGGCCGTGAAGAATTTCCTGCCAACGCGTCAAGTCGGCCTTGGCGATGCGCCTTCCCAACTGCATCTTCTCGCGGATATCGGCCGGCAGCTCTGCCTCGAGGAAGGCCCGCACCGTGGCGCGAAAGGACTCCTCTTGAGGGGTGAATTTCAAGTCCACGTGGAATTTCCCATGCTTACCTTATGGCATCAGGCGGCGCCACTTGCAGGGCTTTTGACGACAACCTCTTGACCGCCGGCGACACAGGCTCAGCGATCGATCGTCACCACGATCTTGCCGCGCGCCTCGCGCGCGCCCAGCCGCGCGATGGCTTCCGCGCCCCGCGCCAGCGTAAAGCGCTCGGTCACGGCCGGCTTTATCCGGCCCTCGAGATACAGGGCCATGAGCGCCGCGACATTGGCCGCATGCAGCGCGGGGAAGCGTGCCGTGAAATCACCCCAGAACACCCCGACGATTTGGCAGCTCTTGAGCAGGGGCAGATTGAGCGGCAATTTCGGGATGCCGGCGGTGAACCCGACCACGAGGTGCCGGCCCTGGTAGGCGATGGCACGAAGCGCCGCCTCGGTGTAGTCGCCGCCCACGCCGTCATAAATGACCTGGGCGCCGTCCTTCCCGCAAGCGGCCTTGAAGCGATCGGTGAGCGCACGCGCTTGAGTCTTGTCCAAAGGCCCCACGGGGTATTGCACCCCCTCGTCGGCGCCGCGATCGCGGGTCAGTGCCAGCTTCTCCACGCTCGAGGCGGCCGCGACGACGCGGGCTCCCATCGCCTTGCCGAGCTCGACCGCCGCCAGGCCGACGCCGCCGGCGGCGCCGAGCACCAGCAGGGTTTCGCCGGCGCGTAGCTGCGCGCGATCCTTCAGTGCGTGCTGCGAGGTACCGTAGGTCATGAGCAAAGCGGCCGCTTCGTCGAACGGCATGGCGTCGGGGATTTGCCAGCAGTTGCCGGCGGGGCCGACGGCTTTTTCGGCCATGCCGCTGCGCGCCGGGGACATGAGCACACGGTCGCCTATACTGACGTTGCGCACCCCCTCGCCCACCGCGTCCACCACTCCCGCCACTTCGGCGCCGGGCGCGAACGGACGCGGCGGTTTGAATTGATAAAGGTCCTGGATGATCAATAGATCGGGGAAATTGACTCCGCAGGCGTGCAC
>JBARBX010000764.1:0-1867 GCA_049793535.1 Steroidobacteraceae bacterium
TTACGCCTTCGCGCCCGAAGGCTTCCTCATCTTCAAGCGCGCCACGGCGAGTTTCGACGTGACGCGGATTACATTCAAATACAGCGACTTCAGAAACATCAAGTACTACAACGACACCCCCGCCGGCGGCGGCTACCTACCCGGCACCGAGCCCCTGTATGCTTTCGACGCCATGGTGTACCAAGTCTATCTATCGATGTTCTTCTGAACGGGACCCGCGCATGAAAGTGACCCGCCGCCTGCTCGTCAAGAATTTGAGTGTGGCCGCGGTCGCGTCGGCCGGTCTATTCTCGCGCGGATCCCGGGGCGATGAGCTCCAGCGGCTGGATGTGAAGGATCCGGCCGCGGCCGCCTTGGGTTATGTGGAGAACGCCTCCCAAGTGGATGTCAAGAAATACCCCGACTACTCTCAAGGGTCCAATTGCGAGAATTGCCTGCAGTTGCAGGGCGCCGCCGGCAACAACTACCGCCCCTGCAGCCTCTTTCCGGGCAAGCTGGTGTCGGTGAGCGGCTGGTGCAAGGGCTGGACTCCCGAGATGTAGGCGTTGCGCACCCGCACTCCGACCGCGGGAAAGTCGACGAAGAAACCGTCGATGCCGCGGTCGAAGAACCGCCGGATCTCGGCCTCGAGATCTCCGTGCGCCGCGGGTGAGCTCCCCGACCGCAAATCCTCGGGAAGGAACTCATTCTCGGCGCGAAAGGTCCACACGTGCACTTTGAGATTCACCGCATGCGCGGCGCGTATGCCCGCCTCGCTGGCCAATGACTTGGCGATGCCGATCGCGTCGGCGTATTTCGCGATATCGCCCAAGTCCCCGAGCTCGTGCTCAAGAAGCTGCACCAACGGCAATCGGGTCATGCCGCGCAATTGCCGCAGATTGCGTGGGTCGAACGACTGAATGAAAACCGGGCTGCCCGTGCCCGCATAGTCGTGGCGCTGCAGCGCATCGAGCACCGCCTGCTCCATGCTTAAGCCGATGTCGGTGAAATGCGCCGGGTGCTTGGTTTCCGGGTACACGCCGATCCGATTGGCGCCGCTGCGGCGCCGATTGACGTCGGCCGCCAGTTGCAGGATTTCGTCGAATGTGGGGACTGTGAATTGTCCGTCGAAAGCGCAGTTCTGAGGCCGCAACTCAGGCAGGCGCTCGCGGGCACGCAGCGTCTTGATTTCGGCCAGAGTGAAGTCTTCGGTGAACCAACCCGTCATGGATTCGCCGTCGATGACCTGGGTGCGGCGGCGAGCGGCAAACTCCGGGTGGTGAGCGACGTCGGTGGTTCCGCCGATCTCGTTTTCATGCCGTGCGACGAGTACGCCGTCGCGGGTCATAACCAGATCGGGTTCGATGTAATCCGCACCCTCCTCGATCGCGAGGCCGTAAGACGCCAGCGTATGTTCCGGGCGCTCGCCGCTGGCGCCGCGATGGGCAATGACAATGATGTTGGACAAGGGGCACCGTTTGAAGATCGACTTTCGTGAGTTTACCGCACGCGACAAGCTCGAGGCTCCGGTATCACGGAGCCTCGAACCTGAAGCACGGCGCCCATGGGCCTATCTCGGGGGCGCTAGAACCGACATGCCCTGCTCATGGGCCGACATCACCGCATTCGTGCCGGGCATCCAGGGCGATCCCTGTCGCAGCCCACCTTCGCCCCAATCTGCGCGCAGCGACGTGGGTTGCGCCGCGAATGCGGCCCCGATGGCGAACGCCGCGGCGGCCGTCAACGCTACTTTACGACGATACATTTCCATCGTCCCTGGCTAGGCTTGATGCGGCGGGGTGGTCGGCGGTGAGTCCATCATCGCGGCACGCGGCGGGGTGGTCGGCGGTGAGTCCATCATCGCGGCACGCGGCGGGGTGGTCGGCGG
>JBARBX010000765.1:0-18124 GCA_049793535.1 Steroidobacteraceae bacterium
CTGCCGCAGCCATCTCCTCCAAGTTCTCCGCGGCGAGTCCCTCGACGCGGGCGCGTACCGGTGCGCGCCGCTCCAACGCCCCGATGAAGCCCTCGAACGCTTCGGTACGCACGACGAAACCCGGAGGTACCTCGATGCCGGCGCGCTGCAGCTCGCCGAGGCTTGCGCCCTTGCCGCCCACCGCGGGACGATGCTCGAGACCGACGTCGCGAAACCAGCTAATGTATTGCGTCGCAGGCACCGTTCGATACCGAAGTCAGTGCAGCAACGTGACGATGCCCCGTCCGCCGTCGACGCGAATCCGCTGCCCATCCCGGATCTTCGAGGTGGCATTGCCGGTACCCACCACGGCCGGCAGCCCGTACTCGCGCGCGACGATGGCGGCATGGCTCATGGATCCGCCGATGTCGGACACCGCGGCGCGAATCTTCTGGAAAATGGGGGTCCAGGTTGGATTCGTGACATGGCAGACGAGAATGTCTCCCTGCTGCAAACGCGAGATCTCTTCCACCGACATCACGATGCGCGCGATCCCTTCCACCACTCCCGATGAGGCGGCAAAACCGCGCACCTCGTTGCTGTCCGTCGCCGAACCGGCCGACAGCCAATTGTCCAGGCTCTCGCGCGTGATCCCCCACAGCATCACGATGGCGGGATCGTCAATGACATCCGGAATGGGACCGAGCGCCGGCGGGGTTTCGTGCCGCGCCCACTCCTTGATGGCCGCCCTGCGCTCCGCGACCAGCGGCGGCCAGTAGGCAGGGCCGCGCGGCGGCGAGCCGGTCGACCATGCGTTCATCAGGTCGATGATCGCCGCCTCGAGCTCATAGTGCGTGAGCTGGAACACGTCCTCGGGGCTCGCGAAGAACCCATGCGCCGCCAACAGGCCGCCGAAGCTGCGGATCTTGTTGAAGAACAGGTTGGTGTACCAATGTTCGCAGTAGAATTTGTGCCCCTCCACATAGGGGAACACCCGGTGCGCCAGGCCGATCATTTGATCGTAGGCGGCGCGTTCCTCGTCGTTTTCCAGAAGCTCGCGATAATCGGCGATCAGCCGGCCGCGCTCCTCGCGCAGCTTTTCGACCTGGCGATCCATCGGCTCGCCGGCGCGCACGCTGCGCGCATACCCCGGAATCGCGGCAAACGGCATGGATAAATCGTCGTTCCAGCTACGGTGATAGTGGTAGAAGCCGTCGCCCACGTTGATGTTGAACCAGGGTTCGCGCGAGGCTGCGAGTTCCTCGAGCCAGCGGCGGCCCGGCTCGCCCGAGGCACGCAGCGATCGCGTGATGTCTTCGACCGAAGAACCCTCGCGGAAGTGCGCATCGACCTCGAGTTCGACGGCACAGCGGGCGAGGCGCCGCAGTTCATCGTCCGGCCGGAATATCTCCGCATCGATTCCCGCGACCATCCGGGCGATGGTTTGATCGGTGATCTCCGGAAACGCCTTCTTGCAGAAGCCAAAGAAGGTCAGGTAGGCGCCGTAGCCCAGCAACAGGAACTCGAAGTGGTGGTGCCACATGCGGAAGTAGCCCTCGAGCGTCTTCTGGTAGGTCACCAGCAAGTCGTGGTTCGAGGCAATCCCGCGGCCCGCATGCACGTGTTCGAGCGGTTCGAATTCAGGCAGCACCGGATCGGGCAGGGCTTTCGCATCCCCGATTAGCTTCAGCATCTTCTGCTTCCACTGCGAATACAGGGTTTCCCAATTCTCGTAGTAGTAGAAGGCGCGCTTCTGGAACTCTCCCGTGCGGCGCGCAATCTCTCCAGGATCGGTAACCGCGTTGCCGCCGATATATACCCGGCCGTTGATGATCCGGTGATCGATGCCGAGCGTGGTCGGCAGACAGTGCACCCGGGTGTTGGCCGCACCCAGCGCGCAGTAGGCCGCCTCCGCCGTTACCATGTCGAACGCGGACATGGGCTCCGGAAAGTGCATGGAATTGTAGAACCAAAATTTCTGGTCGTCGGATTTCGAAAATTGAACATGGTATGGGTAAGCCGCCTGCGCTCTCTCGGTTCCCGATATGACCTTCACCGAGCTGGGCAGCGGGAATTCCCGGGGCTTAAGCTGCGCATTCATTACTGCACTCCCGTTGCGAAATGTCGCCTTCCTACCCTAAACCCTAAAGCCGTCGGCGTCATCCAGCATGAAGCGGCCGTCGGCGATGGCCTGCAGCCATTGACCGGTCCGAACGAAGCCGCCGAAGCAAAATAGGTGCACTCCCGCGAAATCGCTGGAATTTTCGCACTGCGCCTCGGCGAGTCCGCGCAGCACGCTCTCCGGACCATGGTCGCCCAGCAGTTTTGCGAAGCCTTTGGGGCGCGCGGTCAGCACCCGCATCGAGGGACCGGCGCCGCAGCGCATCGCAAACTTGATGAGAGTGCCGAGCTTCGTGGGCCCCGCCAAACCGCCCACCAAACGCGCCTGCACGCCGGCCGACCGCAGCTCGCGCGTCCAGTCGAGGAAGGGCGATTCCTCAAAGAAGAACTGCGTCAGCAGCGTCAGCTCCAACCCCGCGTGCTGCGCCAGCCGTGCCTTGTCGAGCTCGGCGCGGCGGATGTCCGCGAGCGCCACCTTGGGGTGCCCCTCGGGGTGGCCCGCGACCGAGACCCGCCGCAGGCCATGGCGCTGCAATGCGCCGCTCGCCAACACTTGAAGGACTTCCGTGTAGGGTCCCGACGCTTGGTGGTAGTCGCCGGAGATCAGCAGCACCTCGTCGACTTGCGCGGCGTCCACAAAGCCGCCGAGCAGGCGATCGAGCGTCGCCGCATCCGGCAGCAGCCGCACCGGCACATGGGGTACCGGCCTGAAGCCTGCGGCGCGCACCGCGCGGCAGGCCGCCTCGGTCTCCCGCCATTGCTGCTTCGGCAGATGACTGACATACAGGGCTTTGCCCGGCGGCAACAGGCGGCGGCTCTCCTCCAGATGCGCGATGTCGTGCACGGTGATCTCAATTGACGCTTCACGCGCCAGTTGAGCGATGGCCGCCGCCGTATCCCCGAGCGGCGACAAGACGGTGCAGCTTGCTGCGGGCGACTGGGACACCGGTCAGGACTGCCGCGTGCGCCAGCCTTCGTGATATCCCTCGCGTACATCGCGGGCATAGGGTACCGGCGCAACTTTCACTCGTACGTCGAGTTGTTTGTGCCGCTCGACCGTGGTTTTCCCCGTCCCGCCGCCCTCTTCGCCCCACACCAGGGTGAGCACGTCGCCCACATTGATGCCGGGATCGACTACACCCAACGACAGGGCCGTGCGTTCGTTGTAGCTGTAGCCGCCGAACATCGAAAAGCCGACCACTTTGCCGCCCATCATGACCTTGTCATAAGAGGAAGATGCGTAGTTGGCGATGGGTATGTCGAGGAATTTGTAATGCTCGGTACCCGGCATGAACAACGATGCGTAGATCTTGCCGCAGTCCTCGCCGTTCCAGGCGAAGGTGACCTTCTTGCGATGCGGTTCCTTCGATTTCTTTTCGAGTGCCTCGCGCCCGATGAAATCATGGTCGAACTTGACGAACGGGCCATAGCCCAGTTCATAGGGCGTCAGGTAGTAGTCTTCGATGTTCTTGGAGACGAAGCTGCCGCCGATCGAACCCGTGCCTTCATAGCCGCCGGCCGGCAGCCACTCGCGGTACTTTTGCATTTTCTCGCCGGTATAGACCGCCGGCAACGGCGACGGAATCCATCCGGATTCCAGCGTATTGCTGGCGTACGCGCGCGCGCCCACCGGCACCAGGTCGAATTCCCGCCCGGCTTCGAGTATCGCGTCGCGAATCTCATCGCCCTCGGCATACGGGCCCCAAATCTCGAGCCCGGGGGCGCCCGCCATGCCGTGGCGCAGGGCGCGCACTTTGCGGCCCTTGATGTTGATGGCATCCATGGTGAAAAATTTCACGTCGGGAAGGGTTCCGCCGTTGAGCTTTTCCAGCACTTTGGCGGCGTTCGGTCCCTGGATCTGGTAGCGATAGTGGCGCCGAGTGACTGCCTTGCCGCGCGGATGCGAGGGCGAGCGGTCGTCGCGGATCATGTCCACCTTGAAGCCGCCGGTCTCGCCGTGAAATTGAATCCAGTTCACCGACGGTGCGCGGCCGACGAACAGCAGTTCGTCCGTGCCGAGATAGAACAGGATGCCGTCGCCGATGACATGGCCGTCGTAGCTGATCGGCACCATCTGCTTGGCCTTGTTCACGGCGAAGTTGTTGAAGCTGTTGATGGTGGTATACGAGATGAGCTTCAGCGCGTCGGGACCCTTGACGGTCAGCTCCGCCATATGGTGGGTCTGGTCGAACAGCACCGCGGTTTCGCGCCAGGCCCGTTGCTCGTCGCGCCAGTTGTAGAACTCGCTGGGCACCACGGGATACACGTAGGCCCCGATGCGCGAATTGCGCAGCATGTCCACCGTGTTGCCGGCGCTCTTTAGCAGACTTTCGAGATTTTGCTGACTCATGACGGCGTTATCCTCCGGGATCTGATTCGCTTGCTGATGAAATGCGATCGTGATTCGTGCGGCATGGCTACACCGCCGCCAGGCACAGCCGAAGCAGGTTGCCGCCCGCCACCTGGCGCAGCGGCGCTTCACGCCGGGCGGCCGCCCGCAGATTGCGTTTGGCGAGATTCGAATGCTCGCGAGCCACGCTTTCGGCGCGCGCGCCGGCACCTGCCGCCAGCGCTTCCAGAATCGCACGATGCTGCTGCTGCGAGGTGATCAGCGTCTCATGCGCATCGGCGAGAGCCGATTGCGCCATCACGAAGGCGCTGGGCGAGGCGAAGGGCAAGGCGACGATGCGCTCGATGGCCCGCGTCAACACCGTGCTGCGCGCCAACCCCAGGAGCAGGGAATGGTAGCGCTCATTGAGGCGCACGAAATCCGAAAACTGCTCGACCCCCAGGGTGCGGCGCTCGACGATGGCGTCCATCGCGCCCACACAGTCGCGCAGATCGCTGAGTTCCGCCTTCGACGGACGCCGCTGGGCGGCGCGGCGTGCCGCCGCACCTTCAAGCATGCCGCGCACCTCGATGGCGTCATACGCTTCGGCCTCATCGAATGCCCGCACCACGAAACCGCCGGAACCGGAGGGTTCCAGCAACCCTTCCTCCGCCAGCCGCAACAAGGCGGCGCGGATCGGCGTGCGCGACACGCCGGTGCGCTCCACCAGCATGAGTTCCGGGACACGCTCGCCCGCAGTCAACTCTCCGTCGAGAATCAACTGGCGCAGGCGCAATTGCGCCTTGAGAGTCTGGGCGGCGCGCGGATCGCCGTTGCGCATCAATCGGGTCATAAGGTTGTTGCGGCTAGGTAAATGTATACGTTATCTTAACTTGTATACAATATCTCTACAACCGCCCGGCGGCCACTTCGCGCCCGATATGCTCGGCCTGGCGCAGCACCAGCGCGACGATGGTGAGCGTGGGATTCGCGGCGCCCGCCGTGGTCTGCACGCTGCCATCCGAGATGAACAGGTTCGGTACCTCATGCGTGCGCCCGTGAGCGTCGGTGACGCCTCGTGCCGGATCGTGGCTCATGCGGGCGGTGCCCATCTGGTGCGTGGCCGGCGTGACCGGGCTCACCACCGTGCGCTTCGCGCCCACCGCCTCATAGATCTTCCGGCCCTGCCCGGTCGCGTGAGCACGCATCGCCACATCGTTCGGGTGCGGGTCGCAGTGGATGTGCGCCACCGGTAGACCGTAGGCATCCTTGACCGACGCAGACAGTGTGATGCGATTGTCGGGGCGCGGCATGTCTTCGCCGTTGACGAGCATGCCCGCCAGGTTGCGGTAGTTGTCGATGACCGAGGCGAAATCGCGCCCCCAGCCGTAGGGCATTCCGATCAGCGGGAGCGTCGGCAGGTCGAGCATCGCGAGCTCCAGGTGGTAGCCGCCGGCGAAGCCACGGCGTGGATCGTGGATGTTCTCATCCTCCACGACGCCCGCCAGCACCGCACCCCGCCAGTAGCTCACCGGCTGATCGAAAACGCCGAACACAAAACTCAAGACGTGATGGCAGTAGTTGCGGCCCACCTGGCCGGATCCGTTGGCCAGCCCGTGCTTGAAGCGCCCGGACTCCGAAAGCAGGAGCAGGCGCGCGGTCTCGATGGCGTTGCCCGCGACGCACACGATGCGCGCGCGCTGGCGCTGCTCCATGCCGGCCGCATCCCGATAGACGACCCCGGTGGCGCGGCCCGCGGCGTCGTGTTCGATTCGCGTGACGAAACACTCACTGCGCAGATCGAGCTTGCCGCTGGCCTCGGCCCGAGGAATCTCCGTGTACAGCGTGCTCCACTTGGCGCCGGTCTTGCAGCCCTGCACGCAAAACCCCTGCTGAATGCATAGGCCGCGCCCGTCGCGCGCGCGCGAATTGATCGCCAGATAGTTGGTGTGCACGCGCCTGTAGCCCACGCGCCGCGCGCCGGCATACATCACCTTGAAGTTGTTCGATGCCGGCATGCCCGGATTGCCATTGCGGCGCGTCACCCCGAGCCGCTTCTCCGCCACCTGATACCAGCGTTTCAGCTCGGCGTAGTCGATCGGCCAGTCGGCGAGCGAGGCTCCCGGAATATCTCCGTACACGGACCGTGCGCGAAGCTCATAGGGCTGCAGGCGCGGTGTCGCGGCGGTCCAGTGCACCGTCGTACCTCCCACGGTGCGGCAGTGCCAGGCCGGGAGCGTCGGCGAAGTCTTGACCGGATCCCAGGTGCCGCTCTGCGTGCGCGGCTCGAGCCAGGTGAGCTGGCCGAATGCCTCGCCCGGGTTTTGCGAGAATGTCGCGAGCGATTGACGCTTGCCCGCCTCGAACAGCACCACTTTCAAGCCGCGGCGCGTGAGTTCATTGGCCATGGTGCCGCCGCCGGCACCGGAACCGACGATGACGACGAGGTCCGGATCGTTGAGCTCGAAACGCGCCATGAACCGAGCGCCCTAGCCGAACGGCATCGGACCGCTGTCCGCCGGCGGCACGTCCGGAAGCCACTTCAGATCGTTGAAGCCGCGCAGCAGGTAGCCGCCCTTCGAGAATGCCTCACCTTCATAGCCGAAGTGCGCCCAGGCGATCGGATTGCTGTACAGGACCATCAAGGTCTTTATCCGCACGGACTGGAAGAATGCGCCGGACTCGATGGCCTTCAATTGTTCGACGCGCGCGTTCTCGGCGTTGAGGGCAAACCCGGCGCCCAGGCTGGCAATGCCGGCCGCAAGATCGGCGCGCGCCTGAGCTGAACCTGCCGCGTCGCCATCGATGGCATTGACGACCAGTGCATAGGCGGCATCATCCAGCGTGTCATGCGGCGCAACGGTGCGGATCATGGCCAGCAACGCCGCGGCATCCGCCGACGACAACACCTGCATCTCCACCGCCCATGCGCGGCCCGGCAGCAGCGCGGCCAGCGGATGCCCCAAGGCAATCACCCCGGTCAGCATGCCTACCCCGCGTACGAACGAGCGGCGGTCGGCGCTCTGCGGAGAATCGGAGTGTATCGCGCGCGTGTTCACGTCTTGCATCCAATGGACAAAACCACGGCGGCCCCTGCACTTCCGCAGCGGCGGCGTGGTGATTCAAACTGCTGTAATGATCCGTCAGAGGGAGCTGCTAGACTCTACTCATAGTGAACAAGAAACTGCTGTCCAGCGTACCCACGTGCAGGCACCAAGAGTCGACATGAAATATGAAACCAAGCTGATCTGGGTGCTCACCATCACCTTTGGGTTTGTTTTCCTCGACCGCAATGCCGCCAGTTTTCTGATGCCCTTCATCGCCGACGACTTGCACTTCAACAACGCCCAGGTCGGGCTCGTGGCCTCCGCACTGTCCTTTACCTGGGCGATCGCGTCGTTTCTGGGCGGCGCGTACTCCGATCGCACCGGCAATCGCAAGAACCTTTTGCTGATCACCGTGGTGGCATTTTCGCTGTGTTCGTTCGCCTCCGGGCTTGCGGTTTCATTCGTGACCCTGTTCGCGACTCGGCTGTTGATGGGCCTGGCCGAGGGGCCGATATTGCCCGTCGCCCAGTCTCTGGTGGCGATCGAATCCACCGCCGCCAGACGCGGCAACAACATGGGCGTGATGCAGAACTTCGGCAGCAATCTCCTGGGTTCGTTCGTGGCACCCATTGTCCTCGTGACCGTCGCGTCGAGCTTCAACTGGCGCTGGGCTTTCTTTCTGTCCGGTGTGCCGGGTCTCGTCATGGCGCTGCTCATTTTCAAATTCGTGCGCCAGCCTGCCGCGGCGACCCCTGCGAACCCCGCCGCGCTGACAGGGCCGGCCGCGCATACGGGGTCGGCCGCCGCGCGCACGGGGTCGGCCACTGCGAACATGGGCTTCGGGGAAATGCTGCGGCATCGGAACATGGGGCTGTGCATGCTGATGGCCATCTTCATGGTGGCGTGGATGATCTTAGGATGGGTCTTCCTGCCGCTTTTCTACACCAAGGTGAGGCTGATCAGCCCCGACCAGATGAAGTACTTGATGAGCGTGCTGGGCCTGTCAGCCGCCTTCTTCAGCTTCGTGGTGCCGGCGCTATCCGACCGCTTCGGGCGGCGGCCCGTCATCGTTATTTTCAACTGCATCGGACTGCTGGTGCCGCTCGCCGCGCTGTATTTCCAGGGATCGCTGCTCGTGCTCGGCGCGTTGATTTTCATCGGCTGGTCCGCCAGCGGCACCTTTCCGCTGTTCATGGGCACGGTGCCGTCGGAAACCATTCCGGCCCGCTACGTCGCGACTTCGCTCGGCATGGTGGTGGGGCTGGGTGAGATTTTGGGCGGCGTCAGCGCACCGGCCATTGCCGGCCGCGCCGCCGACCACTACGGTCTACAGGCGCCCCTCGTGATCATGGCGGCCTGCGCCCTCGTCGGCACCGTGCTCGCGATGTTCCTGCGCGAGACGGCACCCATCCGCTTGGCAGCTCAGAGCCGCCCGAACCTCGCTGCCGAAGCCGTCAGCGCCGAGATCAACCTCAGATGAACGAGCGCACCGGATCCGCTCCATCCCAGCCGATGCTGGCTCGATAGAACTTGCTGAAAATCGACTCGAAGCCCGCACCCAATTCGATGAGTTCGACGTAGCCCGGTAGCTGCGACGTGGTATCCATGTAGGCCACGCTGCCCCCGCTCGGGACTCCGGCGAGAAACGCGAGCTCATGACCCTGCGCCTGATAGTGCGCCACATCCCGGTCGAAATTCCGCGTCGCGCGGCCCCAGTGATGAAATCCGTAGCCGCGCTTTTCGATCCATTCGCGGTACACCGACGGCTCGGCATCGTTCGGCTGGATGAGCTCGATGTTCATATGCCCCGCGAAGCTCATGGCCAGCGACACATCGGCCTTGGAGTCTCGGCCGCGATACTTGGGATTGGTGCCGCTGAAGTGATCGAGCAGGAACCAGGGGCCCACTTTCAGCTTTTCGATCCAAAGGCTCATGGCCGCGCGAATGTCGGGCACCACGTAGCACATCTGAATGATCCCATCGTCCGGTTGACCAAATCCCACGAGACTCATGTTTGACCCCCATTGCACGCAAACAATCGATCCCCTTGTAGACTACTGATCGGGTGCGCAGGCCGCTCGACCATGAGCGAAAAGCGCCGCGCTTTCCAGCGATGACATCCGGCAGCGTGCAAGGAGAACGGTTGATGTCGAGATCAACGAGACGCGTGGTCACGGGCCACGACAGCTTGGGAAAATCGGTGGTCCTGTCAGATGGCCCCCCGCCGCAGCATCACTCCATGCACGGCTCGGGGGTAGGCGCTGATTTCAACGAAATGTGGAGCGATGCTCGTACCGTGCCCGAACTGTCTTCGGCCGTGGTGGCAGAACCGAACGAGCGCCCGTTCACCATCATGCCTGCGGCGGGCCATCTGCTGCGGATTCTCGACGTCTATCCGCTGGCGATGGGGGGCAAGCGAACCGTGATGCATCGGACGCGTACGCTCGACTATGTGGTCGTGATCGAGGGTGAACTCCTGCTCATTCTCGACGACAGTGAAGTGATCCTGAAGCCGGGGGATGTGGTCGTTCAGCGGGGTACGGATCACGCCTGGGAGAATCGTTCGGGCACGATCGCCCGCGCGGCGTTCTTCCACATCGATGCCAGGTTCAGTGAGGAACTGCTGGCCAAGCTGCCGAAGCCACTGGCGTTGCTCGGCTAACTCAGCCCGGGGCGGTCGCGCCCAAGAACTTCATCTGGATCGAGCCGCGCCGCTCGAGGATCTTCCACGCGCCGCCCTCGCGCACGAAGCGGTCCTGGATTTCACCGAAGTAGACGGGTCCGGCGGACAGGTACGGTGCCGCGGCATCGCCCGGCGGCGTCGTCGAGATCATGGTCAGGTAGGACAGCCCACAGGCCTCGTCGCGGCTGATGACGTCGATCATGATATTCGTGGCCAGGTGCTTGGTCAGCAAGATCTTCGGCCGTGTCAACAAGGCGGCGCGAATGGCCTCCCGGCCTTGAATGATTTTATCGGGCGCCATGGGCCGCGCAAATGAGCCGTGCTCGGCAAAGTGGTCCGCGGCGCCGCTCATATCGCCCAAGTCCAGGGCGCGCGAATAGGCGTAGACGATGCGTTCACAGGCACGTTCGATCTCGATACGTTCCGCGGCGGTGGGGGTTTGGATCATGGCGAACTCCTCAAGGTAGCGGTGGCATCGAAGCTTTCGGGCGCCAGCGGCGGGCGGCCGAGGATCAGATCACTGGCCTTTTCGGCGATCATGACCACCGCCGCGTTGGTGTTGCCGCCAATGATGGACGGGAACACGGAGGCGTCCGCGACGCGCAGGTTCTCCAGACCGACGACGCGTAGCTCTGGGTCCACCACGGCACCGGCATCGTTGCCCATGCGGCAGGTGCTGACCGGGTGATGAACGGTATAGGCCTCCGCGCGGACGTATGCGGCAAGGTCCGCGTCGCTTTTCACCGCGCTTCCCGGAGCGGCTTCTTGCGCTCGGTATTTCGCGAAGGCGCTCGATGCGAAGATTTCCCGGACCAGGCGCATGCCGCTGATCAGCGGCGACAGATCCTCGGGCGCGGACAGCAGATTCGGGTCGATCAATGGCGCGTCGAACGGGTCGGGGCTCGCCAGAGTGATCCGCCCGCGGCTGCGTGGATAGAGTCCGACGGGGCTGATCGCAAAGCCATGACCCACGGGATAGGGGAACGAGGGCCCCGGTCGCCTGGCCGGCTGGAACACGAGTTGTATATCGGGCCTGTCCAGCTCCGGACTCGACTTCACGAACGCCGCGGATTCGAACACGTTGTTGGCCAATGGGCCGCGACGAAACAACAGATACTCGGCGATATTTCGCAGATTGCGCGGCATCGCGCGCAGTGAAACGCCGTAGGACACCGGGTTCTGCGTACGCATGTGCACCGGGCTTGCCAGGTGATCGTGAAGATTGCGCCCGACTCCCGGAAGATCGTGCTGAACCTTTAGCCCCAGGGTGGCGAGGTGTCGGCCCTCGCCGATTCCGGAAAGCATGAGCAACTGGGGCGACTGGATGGCGCCTGCCGTGAGCACGATCTCCCGATGCGCCTGCACCACGAGGTTGGCGCCTGCCGCACGCGCCTCGACCGCCACCGCGCGCCGGCCGTCAAGGACGATGCGCGTGGCGTGCGTGCCGGTCATCACGGTTAGATTCGGCCGTCCGAGCGCCGGCCGCAGCAAGGCGCCTGCCGTGGTCTCGCGCCTGCCGGCACGGATGGAGAGCTGGCGCAGCGCCACCCCCTCGCTGTCCGCGCCGTTCAAATCCTCGCGGTAGGAGTAGCCGAGACCGGCGAGCGCCTCAAAAAAGGAAAAGTTGAGAGGATTGGGATGCGTGACGCTGCGAACGTTCATCGGCCCGGCGCCGCCGTGGTACACGCCGGTTGCGAAATTCTCGTTGTGTTCGCTCTTGCGGAAGTACGGCAGTACCTCCCGGTAGCTCCAACCGGCGGCTCCGGCGGCGGCCCACTCGTCATAGTCGCGGGGGTTTCCCCGGAAATAGACCATGCCGTTGATGAGTGCGGAACCGCCAAGGCCCCGCCCGCGCGGCAACGAAATCCGACGGCCGTTGAGCTCTCGCTGGGGCACCGACGACAAGCGCCAGTTCAGCGCGGCCGAGCGCTGTGCCATGACGAGAGTGCCCGGCACGTCGACGAACACGCTCCTGCCGGTGCCGCCCGCCTCGAGCAGGCAGACCGTACGGCGGGAGGCCTCCGACAATCGCGCAGCCAAGGCGCAGCCGGCGGTCCCGCCGCCCACCACGACGTAGTCGAACTCCCGTGCGACATCTGCCATCGACCCCCCTCGTCGCGATCGCGTGCGCGGTGATCATACCGCGGCGAGGTGATCCGAGTATTCAAGGCTGATGCGCGCTGTGAGAGTATTGCTGGATGAAACAGCACCTGGGTAAGCTCGAGATCAAGAGCGTCCGCGAGGGCGAGGGCAGGATGCCCATGCAGTTTGCCGTGCCGGGCGTCACGCGCGAAGATCTCTCGGCGCTGCAGGCCTGGCACTGGAGCGATGAGCTGTCGGTGGATCCCCAGGCGGCGATTTTTCGCATCGAGGTACGCAGCTATCTGCTGAACATCGATGGCCTCAACGTGCTGATCGACACCTGCTGCGGCAACGACAAGCAGCGCAGCGTGCCCTGGGCACATCGACTGCAGTCGCAGTGGCTGCAAAACCTTGCCGGCGCGGGCTGCGAGCCCGCCGATATCCATCTGGTGCTGTGCACGCACCTGCATGCGGATCACGTCGGGTGGAATACACGGCTCGAGGACGGGCGCTGGGTACCGACCTTCCCCAATGCCCGCTACGTGTTCAGCCGCAAGGACTTCGAGTTCTTTGCCCGGCAGACGCGTGAAGCCCATAACCGAGAGTCCTACGTCGATTCGGTGCTGCCGGTGGTCGAGGCCGGGCTCGCCGACATCGTGGACAGCGATCATTGCGTGCATCGCGAGATCGAGGATGGCATTTGGCTCGAGGACGCGGCCGGCCATTCGCCGGGCAGCGTCCTGGTGAACGCCCAACGCGGCGGATCGCGGGCGGTGTTCATGGGCGACGTCGTACATCACCTGATCCAGCTCGTGCGGCCGGACATCCCGTTCTTCGCCGATGAGGATCCCGCTGAAGCCTGCGCCACCCGACAGCGCCTGCTGGCACAGTGTGCGGACAACGAGGCCGTGCTCTATCCCGCGCATTTTCCCGATCCACCCGCGGGCCGCGTGCGCCGCGCGCAACGCCATTTCTCCTACGATTTCTTGTAGCGAGAGCCCCGATAGCGGAGCGCTTCGACGATCAGGGCGAAGGCGGGTGTCATTGAAGGTACACTTGCAGGGCGCGCGCTACCCCGAAGCCCTGAATCGCCTGGTCGGCCGGTGAACCCTAGGAGACGATCGTGACTGACAAACCCAGCATCCCGCCCATTCCTTTTGCCGACATTGCTCCGGCACTCGCGGATTATTCCGAGCGTGTGTTGTTCGGAGATGTGTGGAAGCGGCCGGATCTCTCGCCCAGAGACCGGAGTCTGGTCACGGTGTCGGCCCTGGTTGCGCTGTACAGGACCAACGAATTGCCCTTCCACCTCAAAAGGGCACTCGACAACGGGGTTAGCCGCGAGGAACTCATCGAGCTGATTACGCATCTCGCTTTTTATTCAGGCTGGCCGACGGCGCACACGGCGGTGACCATCGCAAAGCAGGTCTTTGCGGACACCGCGTCGCCGCCCTAGCGACGTCGCATCAGGGTCCGAGGCGGCTCACAATGCGGCTCACATGCTCGCCCTGGAACCGGCACATTTCAAGTTCCAGTTTCGACGGCATGCGCAATTCGTCGCCGACGCCGGTGACGCAACTCGCTCCATAGGGAGTGCCGCCCGTGACCTCTCGGAGTGTGGTCAGCTCCTTGAAGGTGTACGGCAGCCCGACGATGATCATCCCGTGATGAAGAAGCGTCGAGTGAAATGAGGTCAATGTGGTTTCCTGTCCCCCATGTTGACTGGCGGTGCTGCAGAACGCGCTACCGACCTTGCCGACGAGCGCGCCGCGTCCCCAGAGCGCCCCCGTTTGGTCGAGGAAGGTGCGCATCTGCGCAGCCATGTTGCCGAACCGCGTCGGCGTACCGAAGATGATGCCGTCGTACTGATCGAGTTCGTCCGGAGCGGCGATCGGTGCGGCCTGGTCGAGCTTGAACCCTGACGATTTCGCGACTTCCGGCGGCACCGTTTCGGGCACTCGCTTGACGAGGACACGGGTGTTCGGGACTCGGGCCGCACCTTCGGCCTGGGCGAGCGCCATCATTTCGATGTGTCCGTAACTGCTGTAGTAAAGCACGAGAATGTTCGACATGGATTCTTACTCCTGGCTGGTGAGCGGGACGGCGTGCCGTGCTAGAAACGCGCGCACAACGTCGTTGTACGCTTGCGGATTGTCCAAGTTGGGCAAGTGCCCGGCGGCTGGAATCACCGCGCGCTCGGCCTTGTTCAGCAGCGCCGCGAGAGTGTCCGCCGCTTGCGTGCGGCTCGCCAGATCCTGATCCCCCGTGATGACCAGGACGGGCGCGCCGATCGAGTCAATCGATGGCGAGTCCACGGGAGCGGCGGCGGCTGCCACCGGCTCGAGCAGATCGTTGCCGGGATAACGCATGATCATCGCATCGAGGATTTTGTGCATGCACGGATCGCCGGTTCTCAACGACAGCAGCGGATGCGCGGCCCATTCCCGGCGAAATGCCGTCATGCCCTGCGCCCGAACGACGCCACGGTAGTAATCGAGCGGCACGTCGTCGTCCGCAGGCAGCGGGTTGCCGGCGTAATCCGGCGGCCCATCCAGAATCAGGCACGAGACCCTTGCCGGTGCCGCCAGCGCGAATCCCATTGCCGCGCGCGCGCCCTGCGACATGCCGAGCACAGCGATCCGTTCAACCGCGAGGTGATTGCACAGCGCAGCAATGTCCGCGATATCCTGCGTGACCGACGGACGGCCGGACGACAGTCCGAAACCCCTTCGATCGAAACGAACCAGGCGAAAGCCCGCGCGCAGGGCGGCGATCTGCGGCTCCCACATCTCCAGGTCGAGTGTCCAACCATGCGCCATCAACAGCGGCGGTCCGCGGCCCTCGACGCGGTAACGGAGCCGCGCGCCACCGGTCGTGAAGTACCGATCGACATCACGTTCGACGCCGGGAATCGGCGGAAGATTCGCTCCGGTGGTCGTCACGATAACCTTTCGAATAGCGAAATAAGTTTCGCAATCAGGCTACGTGCCGGGGCACGACCAGTCAAGGTCGCCCGGCGGCGGGCGCGACCGCCCCGCACCTTGCACGAGGCGTAGCATCTGTTTCGGAAATATCGCTGCACGCGCACGCGAACTTGACGGTTTTTGGATACGGGTCCAGTATGTTTCGCATACCGACGATACGTTCGCTATGCGAATTACTGTGGACGCAAGTCACCGCAGGGCGAGGTTGATTTGGGGGTCGCAATGCTCTTTCCGACGACACTCGTGGGCAGCTATCCGCAGCCGGAATGGCTGATCGATCGCCAACGCCTGGCGGGACGATTTCCACCGCGCGTGCGGGCTCTGGAATTATGGCGCGTGCCCGCGCCATTCTTGGCGGAGGCGCAGGAAGACGCCACCATCGTGGCGATCAAAGCACAGGAAGACGCCGGTCTCGACATCATTACCGATGGAGAAATCCGCCGCGAAAGCTATTCGAATCGCTTCGCGACCGCGCTTGACGGGGTCGACCTGGACAATCCCGGCACGGCGCTGGACCGCAGCGGGCACCCCAACCCCGTCCCACGAGTCGTCGGCCCGATTCGACGGCGACACGCCGTTGAAGTGACCGACCTGGAATTTCTGCGCCGTCATACGCGTCGCCGCGTCAAGGTGACGGTCCCGGGTCCGTTCACCATGGCGCAGCAGGCGCAGATCGACTACTACGGCGGCAGCCGCCGCCTGGCCGCCATGGACTACGCGGCGGCGGTCAACGCCGAAATCCGCGACCTTTTCGACGCGGGCGCGGACGTCGTTCAGATCGACGAGCCCTACATGCAGGCTCGCCCGGAAGAGGCGCGCGAGTTCGGTCTCGACGCGCTCAACCGCGCACTCGAGGGGATCACCGGCACGACGGCGGTGCATATTTGCTTCGGATACGCGGCCATCATCCACTCGCGGCCGTCGGGTTACTCGTTTCTGCGCGAACTCGCCGACTGCGGCTGCCGCCAGGTATCGATCGAAACGGCCCAATCCAACCTCGACTGCGCCGTGCTTACCGGCCTGCGCGGCAAGAAGATCATTCTCGGCGTCATCGACTTGTCCGACTCCAAGATCGAGTCGCCGGAATTGGTGGCGACGCGAATCCGCCGCGCGCTGCCCTTTGTGGATGCCGCCGATCTGCTGGTGGCGCCCGACTGCGGGATGAAGTACCTGCAGCGCGACGTCGCATTCGGCAAGTTGCAGGCCATGGTGGCCGGCGCCCAAATCGTGCGCGCGCAACTCGAGAGCGAGCAGAGCAAGGGCGTCTAGCGATGCAGCACAGCACGGATCGTATCCTCACCACGCATGTCGGCAGCCTCCCGCGCAGCAAGGCGGTGGCGGATGTGCTGTTCGCTCGTGAACGGGACGACGCCGATCCCGAGTTGGGCGCCCCCGTCATCGAGGCGGCGGTCGCCCAGGTCGTGCGCAGGCAGGTTGCCGTCGGCGTCGACGTGGTCAGCGACGGAGAGATGAGCAAGATCAGCTACGCGACGTACATTGCCAAGCGCTATTCCGGTTTTGCCGGCGATACGCCTCGGGAGCCCGGTCAGGATCTGGTCGAATTTCCGGGCCTGCTGACCAAGCTCGCCGAACGCGGTTCCACCGCCAAGTACCGCCGGCCGCGTTGTGTCGGCGCGATCAGCCTCACGGACGAGCGTCCCCTGCGGACCGACCTGCTGAATCTGCGTGCCGCCGCTGAGGTAACACCGCCGCTCGCAGCGTTCATGAATGCGGCTTCCCCCGGCGTCATCGCACTGTTCCAACCGAACGACTATTACCCCACGTCGGATGACTATTTGACGGCAATCGCGGAAGCGCTTCGCTTCGAGTACGAGGCCATCGTGTCGGCCGGGATCATCCTGCAGATCGACGCCCCGGATCTTGCGATGGGCCGCCACACCATGTATCGACACCGGTCGCTCGAGGAGTTCGACACCCTCGCCGCCCGGCACATCGAGGTGCTGAACCACGCGCTGCGGAATGTGCCGGCGGACCGCGTCCGCATGCACGTATGCTGGGGCAACTATGAGGGACCGCACCACCACGATGTGCCGATGGAACGGCTGCTGCCGATCGTGCTCAAGGCCAAGCCGCAGGGCCTGCTGTTCGAGGCCGCCAATCCCCGCCATGCGCACGAGTGGGTCGTGTTCCGGGACGCGAAGATACCGGACGACAAGATTCTGATTCCGGGGGTTCTCGCGACCACGACCAATTACCTCGAGCATCCCCTGCTGGTCGCCGAGCGGCTCGAAAAGTACGCCGACATCGTCGGACGCGATCGAGTGATTGCGGGCACCGACTGCGGTTTCGGAACATTCGCCGGATTTGGCCCGGTCGAGCCCGACATCGTGTACATGAAGCTCGCATCGCTGGTCGAGGGCGCGCGCATCGCCTCCGGACGATTGTGGCGCACGGGACCCTGACGCACATTGGACCGCTGCGATGACTGGCGCCACTCCGCTTACTCCTCCGCCCGACACCGTATCGGCGCCGCGCGCGACGCCTTTCCGGTTCTACGACAATCGGCAGAAATACCTGGCGTTCGTCAACACCTGCAATGAGAAGTCGGCGATAGCAAGGCGCGCCGCGGAGGAACTGAAGCACATCCGGCCGACACCGCCCGCGATTCGCCTGTTCGACGCCGGCATGGGCGACGGCACCGTTATTGCCCGGCTGATGCGCAGCGTGCATCGGCAGTTTCCCATCGTGCCGATGTTGGTGGTCGCCAAGGAAATCAGCTTGGAGGACGTGCGCCTGGGATTGGAGAAGCTGCCCGACCGATTGTTCGAGCATCCCGGCACCGTGTTCGTCGTCACCAATTTGACCTACGCGGAGGCGCCCCGCCTGATGTCGCGCGACTTGCAGGCGGCGGCTTCGCTCAATTGGCAGGAAGTACGGC
>JBARBX010000766.1:0-5448 GCA_049793535.1 Steroidobacteraceae bacterium
GCGATCGTCAATGCAGAAACGCGCGCCCGGATATTCGACCTGGCCCGCAAACACGGCTACCGCCTGAATCTCCCCGCGCGCAATCTTCGCCTCAACCGCAGCCATACCATTGCCGTCGTGATTGAAATGGAGCCGTCGGCGGAAAGGCCGATGACCGACCCCTATCCGCTGACGCTGCTCGGAGGAATCTCCCAGGAACTGACCTCGTCGGGATACAACTTGCTCCTGACCACACTGCATGCCCTGGATACCAACACCATCCACGCGGCCGAAGGCCTCATCCTTCTGGGCCAGGGCGCCGACGACGTGGCGGTGCATGCGATCGAGAAGCTCGGAATTCCCTGGGTCGTGTGGGGCGCCCTGCGAGCCCGGCAACACTACACCGTGGTGGGAACCGACAACGAACACGGCGGTGCGGTCGCCGCGGCACGGTTGCTCGGACTCGGCCGACGGCGCCTGGTCTTCATCGGCGACCTGCGCCACGCCGAGGTCGCGGCACGCCATCGAGGCTTCGCGGAATTCATTGAAAGTGCGGAAGACGCCACCCTCGCGACCCGCACCAGCCCATTCTCGTTCCACGGCGGAGCGCAGGTTGCCGCCGATCTGCTGAAGGAGGGCGTTGCCTTCGACGGCGTGTTCGCCTGCAGCGACCCGCTCGCCATGGGCGTGATCCGCACCGTCATCGAATCCGGAAGGCGCGTGCCCGAGGATGTCTCGGTCATCGGCTATGACGACTCGCCGCTGGCCGCATCCTTCGTGCCGCCGATGACATCGGTGCGGCAGGACTGGCGTCAAGGGGGAAGCTTGTTGGCGCGCAAAGTCGTGGCGCTGATCGAAAACAGGCCCGTCGCTTCGGAAGTTCTTCCCACCAACCTCATCGTTCGCGCGACCTAGCACCGCGAGGGTACCCAGGCAGGCTATGCGCGCCGATCGCCGGGCCCGGCCGTCACGCCGGGAGCGTCACCGCGTTCGCCACCTCGTTGCGTTCGGTTTCGCGCCGGAACATAAACAGCGCGAGCAGCAGCAGCAACATCGGCACCAGCGAAAAATAAAATGCGCGGATGCCGTCGAAACGCGAGAAGACGATGGCGGTGATCCGCGAGCCGACCGTGCCGCCCAGCGCCGAAAATACCACGATCAGGCCGGTCATGGCCGCGTGCAGCGGCTTGGGCAGGGAACTCAAGGCCACTGAATTGATGACCGGATAGATGGGGGCCATCAGCAGCCCGATCAGCGGTATCACATAGGCCGCAATGGGAGCGTTGAACCATCCCACCCCGGGGCGGGCCACCACGCTGGCTGCGAGCGGCAGGGTCAGAACCACCAGCAGCCCCATTGACAGCACACAGACGTTCAGCAGCACGAACCAGGGCACGCGCCGCAGTACCACGCCGGCGCCGATCCGGCCGATCGCCGTGGCGCCGGCGAGGATGCTCGCTAGCTGCACGCTCATGGTATTCGGCAGCTTGAGAATCTCGCGATTGAAGGTGGGCAGCCAGGTACCGAAACTTTGCTCGATCAACACATAGAGAAACGCGGAGATCAGGAAGCAATACACCAGCGGCCGCGTCAGCAGCTTGAACATACCGGCGACGGATTGTCCCGCCGAAGTCTTGCCTACGGCATGCGCCGCGGATTCATCCAGGTGCGAGCTCCCGATCAGCGCGAGCAGCGCACCGGCCACCGCCGCCAGCAGCCAATAAACGTTGAGCCAGTGGGGGCTCGCGGGCACGATGGGATCGATGAAAGCGCTGAACAGCCAGCCGCCGAGCAGCACGCCGACCATGAACAGCCCCTCGATGAGGTTGGTGAGCCGCGAATGCGCGGTCTTGTTCGCCGTGAGCAGGCCGATGGAGGAATAGACCGCGACCTTGGTCATGGCGAAGGATGCGCCCACGCACACGAACAGGATCTCGGTGGTGTGGAATGCAGGATAGGTCGGCATCAACATGCAGGCGCCGCCGACGATGACGAGGGACAACATCATGGCGCGCTTGTAGCCCAGCGCCGGCAGGAACGATGCCACGACGAAGGAACTCCCCGCGATGGTCAGATCCTTGCAGGCCTCGAGCAGGCTGGCGCGCGGCTTGTCGACGCCGAAGGTGACTATCGATTGCAGGATCACCGTACCGACGCTGTTGAGCAGCACGGCGAACAACATGTAGATCAGCGCCAGCGCGACGATGGTGCGGGTTCGACTCACAGGAATCTCTTGATGCGCAGCGACAGCATGTCCGGCACGACGACATCGGCCTGCGCCAGCACCCGTGAATCGCCGACGCCGATGGCCTTCATGCCCGCCTGCTTGATCGCCGTGATGCCGGAAATCGCATCTTCGACGCCGATGCAACGCGCCGGGTCGGCGTGCAGAGCGGCGGCGGCGGCGAGAAAAATGTCCGGAGCCGGCTTAGGAGCACCCTTGCCCGGATCGGCGATGTGGTCGAAGGCATCGGCTAGCCCTAAGCGGGTGACGATGGTCATGGCGTTATGGCTCGCCGAGGCCAGCGCGACGCCGACGCCGCGCTCGCGCACATCCCGCAACGCCTCGAGCGCCCCGGGCAGCAGCGACTGAGGAGTCAGGGTTTGCAGCAATTCGCCGAAATAGCCGTTCTTGCGGGCCGCGAGCGCCCGCCGCTCATCGGCGTTGAACGTTCGCGAGGCGCGTTCGAGGATGATGTCGAGCGACGTGAGGCGATCGACGCCTTTCAGCCGCTCGTTGGTCTTGCGGTCGAATGGCACGCCGATCTCCGCGGCCAGGCGCGACCAGGACCTGAAGTGCAATTCGGCCGTGTCGGTGAGCACGCCGTCAAGGTCGAAAATGACGGCGTCCACGCGGCGCGGAACGGCGACGGGGGCGATGCCCGGCAGCGGCCGAAGCTGTGCGCTGTCCGCCGCTACGGCGACGGATGCCCCGTCATGCCGAATCGTCATGGCGCCGCCGCGCCGCAGCTCATACCGCACTCCGGAGGCACTGACACTCACCCGGAGTAGTCTATCGCGCCACTGCACCGAGAAGTGATACCCCTGCCAGCCCGGCGGCAGTACCGGCCGCAGGTGCAGCGTGCCGTCGCCGGCGATGCGCAAGCCGCCGAATCCCCACACGAGACTCAGCCAGGTTCCCGCCATGGCGGCCATGTGCGCTCCGTGGCTGGCGTTGCCGTGCAGATCATCCAGGTCGAGACGCGCGCCTTCTCGGAAGTAGTCGAGCGCGGAGCCGAGCAGCCCCAATTCCGCGGCGAGAATGGCCCAGGTGGAAGCCGACAGCGAGGAATCGTGGACCGTCAGCGGCTCGTAATAATCGAAGTCGCGGCGCTTCTGGGCCGCGGAGACCTCCTCCCCCACCAGCACGTCGGCCAGAACCACGCTGGGCTGCTTGCACACCTGGTAGCGGTACAAGGTCAGCGGATGAAAGCGCAGCAACAACGGCCGCTCGTCGCCCGGTTCCGTGGCGAAGTTCCAGTCCGGCCGCTCGAGAAAGCTGTCATCTTGAGGATGCACGCCATGTCGGCGATCGACGGGCAGGTACATTGCATCGGCCGCGCGCCGCCACGCCGCCGGTTCGGAGTCCAGGAGATCCAACCCTTCAGCCAGGGATCGATAGGTGTCCGGTGATGAATGGGCAAGACGCCCCGCCACCTCGGCGGCGTAGCGCAAGTGCATTTGCGCCATGCGGTTGGTGTAGTGGTCGTTGTTGACCAATGCGGAGTATTCGTCGGGCCCGGTCACCGAATGGATACAGAACGCTCCCCCGCGATCCGGATCGTGATGCCCGATCTGCATCCAAATCCGCGCCGACTCGATCAGCACCGCGACATCGTCGCTCTTGATGGGCTTAGGATCGCTGCCCAGGTGGTGCAGGCGCAGCGCAAAGGCGATCGCGGCATTGATGTGGTACTGGGCGGAGCCGGAAGGGAAGTAGCCGGATCCCTCCTCCCCGGCGATGGTGCGCCAGGGATAGAGCGCACCGATCGAGTGATTCAATTCGCGCGCATGCGCCCGGGCCTGCGGCAGCGTACGGGCGCGCCAGTCGAGGCTTGCCCTTGCCAGAGACGGTGCCGTCATCTGCAACACCGGCAATGCAAAGACCTCGGTGTCCCAGAAGACGTGCCCTTCGTACCCCTGCCCGGTCAAACCCTTGGCGGCGAGCGCGTGGCGGCCATCCGGCGGCGCGGACTGGCGGACATGGAACAGACTGAAATGCAACGCCTGGTCCAAGGAGGCATCGCCTTCGATGCCGAGGTCCGCATCGCGCCAGAACGCACTCCATGCAGACGCCTGCTGCCGCTCCAGTGCTTCGAAACCAAGGTCGGCTGCACTGTTGACGGCAGCGACGGCCTGCTGCGCCAGGCTGGCGGGATCGGACCCCGCAGCCCAGGCGACGAATTTCTCGATCGTCACCTGTCCACCGGGCACCAGTTCGGCCTGAAAACTCTGACCCACGGATTTGGGCCGCAACTCGGGGCCGCCCGCGGACATTTTAGTCACCGTCCGGTGAGTCTGGGAGATCGCCACCTGGATGCCGGAGCGCGGCGCCGACTGGGTCATGACGGCCGCAGCGCCTTCGATCCGGCATGCGTCCACGGTGAGCGCCGCGTCCAAGCCCGCGCCCATGCGAGGATCATCCTCGCGAAGCGCCGCTTCGATGGCTTCGATGCACGATTCGAGCAGCACCGGGCCGCGGTAGTCGATCGAGCGGATGGATAGACGAATGGCGAGCAGCGTTCCGCCGCCCAAGGGCACCAGCCGAGTGGCGGTGACTTCAATGCTGCCCGCATCGGGTGTACGCCACAGGGTCGTGCGCTGCAGCGTGCCATTCTGCAAGTCGAGTACCCGGCGGCACTGCACGCGCTGCCCGCCGCAGAGGTCGCTCAAGGTGGGCCCGAGCCGAATTCGAATGCGCTTGCCGTCGGCCACCGGCACCCGGGTATCGGAAGCTCGCGCGAATCCGGGAAATGCTTCGTGGTAATGAATCGGCACGCGTTCGAACACGCCTGCCAGGAAGGCACCATCCGTCGGGCTGGGCTGCTCTTCCCGACCGCCACGCACCCCGAGCAGTCCGTTGGCGAGCGCAAACAGCGTCTCGGCCTGGGCCGCATTGCCCGAAGGACCCTCATCGATCATGAGCAGCCGCCGGCGCTCCGGCGCACAGACCGGAATCGCGCCGGCATTGGGCGCCGTCGACGACAAGTTGCCCTCCCTATATCCGCAGTGACTCGGGTCTGCGCCACGATAACAGCCGCCAGACCTTACACAGGTGTGTTATCGATATCAAGAAAATGTACCCAATCCCGCACACTGGATTATCCTGCATTTGCACATATGTGGTGTATCTGCCACATAACTTGATATCGATATCAATCTCGTGTAAGTATTTGCGCAGAAGATTGGCGATCGGGGGCATCTCGAAACGACGAAGACAAGCGATTGGGCAGCCATCGCAGCCGGTCA